>DATCHY010000088.1:0-10285 GCA_036508065.1 Geomonas sp.
CTCGAGAAGCCCGGCGTGCACCTCGATACCGGCATCCCTGAGGATTTGGATCCCCTTCCCCGCCACCAGCGGGTTCGGGTCGACCACCGCGACGTAGACCCGGGCCACCCTTGCTGCGACCAGCGCCCGGGCGCAGGGGGGGGTCTTGCCGAAGTGGGCGCACGGCTCCAGCGTCACGTAGACGTCGGCGCCCGCGGCGAGCTCTCCCGCCTGGTTCAGGGCATGAACCTCAGCGTGGGGGGTGCCCGCCTTCTTGTGCCAGCCGCGGCCGACGACGGCGCCGTCGCGCACGATCACGCAGCCGACCGCCGGGTTTGGTGAGGTCTTGCCCAGGCCGCGCCTGGCAAGGGCGAGCGCTGCGCGCATCATTTTAAGGTGTATCTCTGGCATGCGGCTCCGGCTACTTCTTGAGAAGGTCCTGCAACTCCACCATGAATTCGCTGATATCCTTGAAGGAGCGGTACACGGAGGCGAAGCGGACGTAGGCCACCTGATCGACGGCGTGCAGCTCCGCCATCACCCATTCGCCGAACGTGGTGCTCGGCACTTCCTTCTCGCCGCTTTCCTGCAGCCGGGTCTCGATCCGGTCCACCAGCTTCTCGATGGTCTCGACGGAAACCGGCCGTTTCTCGCACGCCTTCTGGATTCCGGCGATCAGCTTGGTCCGGTCGAACGGCTCGCGCCGGCCGTCCCTCTTGGTGACGAGCGGCAGCACCTCCTCCACCCGCTCGTGCGTGGTGAAGCGCTTGCCGCACGACTCGCACTCGCGCCGGCGCCGGATCGTGGCACCCCCCTTGTCGGGGCGGGAATCGACCACCTTGCTGTCGGAAAAGGCGCAGTAGGGACACTTCATGTCGGTTCCCCCTCGAACTTCTCGACGATCACGCCGGACTCCCGGATCATGTCCTCGGCGAGCTGGTCCGGGTAGCCCGAAAGGTAGACTACCCGCTTGATCCCGGCATTGATGACCATCTTGGAGCAGATGATGCACGGCATGGTGTTGCAGTAAAGGGTCGCCCCGTCGATGGAGGTGCCGTGCTTCGCCGCCTGGATGATGGCGTTTTGCTCGGCATGAAGCCCGCGGCACAGCTCATGCCGCTCGCCGGACGGGATGCCGAGCTTTTCCCTGAGGCAGCCGACGTCCAGGCAGTGCGAGGTCCCGGTGGGTGCCCCGTTGTAACCGGTGGCGAGGATGTTCTTGTCCTTCACGATCACCGCCCCCACCTGGCGCCTGAGGCAGGTGGAGCGCTTCGCGACAAGGCGGGTAATCTCGATGAAATACTCATCCCAGCTGGGACGCACCATAATAGCCTCATGTGTGAAATTCCGTCAGGATAACTGATTCCCTCGGCCCGGTCAAGCGGCGTGCTTGGTGCAGCGGAAATTGCTTGCCGGAAGCGCCCAAAGGGTGTAGGAAATAGAGTTTTTTCAAGGGAGACGAGACATGGCGATAGCAGACAATCCGCAGATACTTGCGATCATCATCGAGGAAAGCGGCCTGCCGCGCGCCGGAGTGCTGCAGACGGTGGCCCTTTTGAACGAGGGGGGGACCGTCCCGTTTATCGCGCGCTACCGAAAGGAGCAGACCGGCGAGCTGGACGAGGTGCAGATCCGGCAGATCGAGGACCTGCTCGCCTACCACCGGGAGCTCGCCGAGCGCAAGACGACGGTGCTAAAGAGCATAGAGGAGCAGGGGAAACTGAGCCGCGAGCTCGCCGCACGCATCGAGGCCTGCCGCAAGAAGACCGAGCTCGAAGACCTCTACCTCCCCTTCAAGCCAAAGAGAAGGACCAAGGCGACCATCGCGCGCGAGCGCGGGCTGGAGCCGCTCGCTGACCTGATCGCCGCCCAGCTCCTCTCCAGCGGCTCACCGCGGGAGGCGGCCTCCCCCTTCGTGAACCCCGAGCTGGGGGTAGCGGACGCCGACGCGGCCCTCGAGGGGGCCTCCCATATCATAGCCGAGCGGCTGAGCGAGGACGCCGACGCGCGCGCCCTGGTGCGGGAGCTTACCCGGGACCAGGGGATCTTCGCCTCGACCCTCCTTTCCGAGGGTGTGGACCGCGAGGGGAAGTTCAAGATGTACTACGACTACTCCGAGCCGATGAAGTCGGTGGCGTCCCACCGCATGCTCGCCATGAGGCGCGGCGAGAAGGAGGCGGTGCTGAGGCTCGTGCTGCTCGCCCCTGAGGAGGAGATCCTCGGCCGCCTGAAGCTGCGGCTCATCGGCCGGGAGAGCATCTTTCGGGCGACCCTCGAGGCGGTCGCCGCGGACGCCTACAAGAGGCTGATCGCCCCCTCCATCGAGGTGGAGCTGCGGCTCGAGGCGAAGAGCCGGGCCGACGAGGCGGCGATCGCGATCTTCGCGCAGAACCTGAGAAACCTGCTGCTGCTCCCCCCCGCGGGGGGAAGGCGCGTGCTCGGCGTCGACCCGGGCCTGAGGACCGGCTGCAAGCTCGCGGCGCTGGACCAGACCGGGCGCTTCCTTTCGCACTCGACGGTCTACCCGCACACCGGCGGAGCCAAGGCGCAGGCCGCGGGTGCGGAACTGGTGCGGCTCGTGGAGCTTCATGACCTGCGCCTGATCGCCATAGGAAACGGCACCGGCGGGCGCGAGACGGAGATCTTCGTGCGCGAGGCGCTGAGGAGCGCGGGGGTCCAGGCCGAGACCGTCATGGTGAACGAGGCCGGGGCGAGCATCTACTCCGCCTCGGACATCGCCCGGGAGGAGTTCCCCGAGCTCGACCTCACCATACGCGGCGCCATCTCCATCGGGCGCCGGCTCCAGGACCCGCTGGCGGAGCTGGTGAAGATCGATCCCAAGAGCATCGGCGTCGGCCAGTACCAGCACGACGTGAACCAGGCGGCGCTCAAGAAGGCGCTCGACGCGGTGGTCGAGTCGTGCGTCAACTTCGTCGGTGTCGACCTGAACAGCGCCTCCTGGGCTCTTTTGTCCTACGTCGCCGGGGTCTCGGAGAACCAGGGGCGCGCCATCGTGCGCCACCGCGACGAAAACGGCGCCTTCCCGACCCGACAGTCGCTCCTCAAGGTGGCGCGCTTCGGCCCCAAGGCCTTCGAGCAGGCGGCCGGGTTCCTGAGGATCAGGGGGGGCGAGAACCCGCTGGACAACACCGCGGTGCATCCGGAGAACTACGGCGTGGTCGAGGCGATGGCGGCGGACCTGGGGAAAAGCGTGGCGGAGCTGGTGGCGGACCCGGGGCTTTCGGCGGGAATCCAGGTGGAGCGCTACATCACCGAAGGGGTGGGTCTCCCGACGCTTCGGGACATCCTGAAGGAGCTGAAGAAACCGGGCCGCGACCCGCGGGAGCAGTTCAAGAGCGCGAGCTTTCGCGAGGACGTCACCACCATCTCGGACCTGAAGGAGGGGATGATCCTGCAGGGGGTGGTGACCAACGTGGCGGCGTTCGGGGCGTTCGTGGACATCGGGGTGCACCAGGACGGCCTGGTCCACGTAAGCCAGCTGTCGCAGCGCTACCTGAAGGACCCCAATGACGCGGTGAAGGTCGGCGAGATCGTCAAGGTGAAGGTGCTCTCGGCGGATCCGGAGCGCAAAAGGATCTCGCTTTCCATCAAGCAGGCCGAGCCGGAGCGGGCGACCAAGGGGGCTGCGGTCGACAGCAGGCCAAGGGGGAGCGCCCCCGAGAAGGCGACTTGGGAGAAGGCGGGCTTTCGGGTCAAGAAATGACGTAACTATTCAGCAAGGTTACAAACAATCAAAAGCCTCACCACAGAGGGCACAGAGGAACACAGAGGAAATCTTAAAACAAAGGCTACTGCTCTTTTTGTTTTAAACATGAATCAGGTTTAGATTTTCCTCTGTGTACCTCTGTGTACCTCTGTGTACCTCTGTGTACCTCTGTGTACCTCTGTGTACCTCTGTGTACCTCTGTGGTGAGGCTTTATGCTTTGGGCTGCTTGTGATTAGTCGACTGGTGCTGAATATTACCGGTCTTATTCCATGATGCGGATGGGAGCTAAGAGGTTTTTTGGATCGACTTTGAAGCGGGGAGCGAAACAGGTCTCGATGTGCGGCTTTTGGGGTAAGAAAGGGGGATGGACCGACTGGGTCCATCCCCCTGTTTTTTTAGCAGGCGCTGCGCAGCAGCTTGCGTCCCGCCTTGAACACCACTTCGATCTTGCCGGTCTGGCTGGAGGAGACCATGCCGATTCCGAAGGTGGGGTGCGCGAGGAGGCTGTTGGCGCGGAATTTACCTTCCATGTTGTAGGGGATGGCGAGGTCCGGATCGAGCGGCGCGATCAACCCTTCCCAGATCGCCTCGTCCGAGATCGCCGGCGTCTTGACGGCTTTGGCGCGCGGTGCTCTGGCGACCTTTTCAGCCTTGGCTCCCTTAACGACAGCAACCTTCGGCTCTTTCGCAGGGCGGTGGTTGTGCTCGCTGCCGCAGGTGTTGCACTTGACCCTTGCCACCTTCCCCGCCACCAGGGCGATGATGGTGTGGTTCAAAAGTGCCTTGCAGCGCGTGCACTGCGACTCAACCGAATCTCCTGCCGTTACGACTCGTCTCTCCATAGGGCCTCCCTGACCTGTTTCCCAAACAAAAAAAGGTTTAACCATTTCGGTTAAACCCTTTCCATGCGTTGTCGGAACGCGGGTGCAACCTGCCCCGCATCTGTACGTATCGTTTGGTTTAAGCGTTTAATCTAGCGTCAATCTATTGTTAAAATATAAGGGATTTTGCCCGGATATGCAAGGGAAAAAGCGCCCTGTCCGATGAGCGCCCGCGCCCGGCAGGCGGTCAGAAGCTGGCGGGCCGGCCCTGCTAGAGGGAGGAATTCCGGGAGTTTTCCGGCTCGCGCAGCAACAGCCGGAACATGATCGCCTCGACCACTACTCCCACGTAAGCACCCGCGATGACGTCGCTCAGGAAGTGATAGTCGGTCGCGATCAGGGCCACCCCGAGCGACAACCCGACAAGCAGACAAACGGGGCGGCTCTTCGGATGAAAGCGCCAAAGGGCAGCCAAAAGGGTGACGATGACGACCATGTGCCCGGAGGGAAACCCGTCGCACCCATGCCGCCGCTGGAACCAGTGGAAACCGTAGAGACCCGGCTCCTGCAGCCAGAGCCGGGTGTTCACCCGTCCAAAGACGAACTTCAGCAGGCTCTTTACCAGGTACGAGGTGGGTGCGGCCCAGGTGACGAGCTGTGCCATACGCGTCGTGGCGTCATAGACCCCCTTTTTGGCCCGCACAAGATAGAGCGACAGGGCGGCGAACGTGGTGAGCAGCACGACCTGCAGCAGCAGGTCGGGGAGGTCCGAGGTCATCTGGGACCAGTCCGGGTTGGCAAAGAGGTGGTTCTTGACGTAATTTGCCAGCGGGACGTCTAGGTAGCGCACGCAAAGGACCAGCAGAGGCGCCAGCAGCAGCGTGCTTGCGGTCCAGGTGATCAGGTTTATGCTGCTCGGGCGGTTCGACATCGGTACCCCTTTACTGCGGCAGGTTTGCCGGCAACCTAGATACCTATCACAAATGGGAGCCAATATGAAGCTGAAAACTCGGGAACTCACCGAACGGCCACGAAGTCGTGGTCGGGCAATCTGCTCCCTTGAACCCGCCGTTGTTGCTTCCATGCCTTTTGGGTAAAGGGGGCCGCGCCAAACGCGAAGAGGCACGCCGGTTTCCCGACATGCCTCTTTCTTTTCAGCACCACCGATTGCCGGGGGAGCCCGAGGCGCGGGTCAGCCGGCCAGCCTGAAGCGGTTTACCATCTGCTGCAGCTCCCGCGACGAGCGGGACAGTTCGACCGCTGCATGCTCCGTCTTGTGGGCGCCGGTTGCCGCGACATGGATCACCTGCGAGATGTTCCGCATGCTCCCGGTGATCCCGGCGCTGGTCAGCGACTGCTGCTGGGCCGCGGCGGCAACCTGCGACACGTACCTCAGGAGCGGCTCGATATGCCCCTTGATGACGCCGATCGCCTCGCTGGAGAGCTGCACGTCCGTGGCGCCGTTACGGACGCTGCCGGCGCTCTGCTCCATGGAACTGACCACGTTCTTCACGTCCCCCTGCAGCGATCCGATGATGGACTGGATCTCCCGCGTCGACCTGGTGGTCCGCTCGGCCAGGTTTCTCACCTCGTCGGCCACGACGGCAAAGCCGCGCCCCTGCTCTCCCGCCCTGGCGGCCTCGATGGCGGCGTTAAGCGCCAGGAGGTTGGTCTGGTCGGCGATATCCTCGATGGCGACCACGATGTCGCCTATCCGCTCCGAGTTGGCCCCCAGCGCCTTGACGGCCGCCATGGTCCCGATGACCATGCACTCGATCTCCCCCATTATGGTCTTCATCTTGGCGATGGTCTCGGCCCCGCTTCGAGTCGCGCTGCTGGTCTCGTTGGCCGTATCCGACATTTCCTGGCAGTTCTGCGCGATGCTGGAACTGATCGACGCCATCTCGTCCACCGACGAGGTGACGGCATCCGACTGCACCGAGGCGTCCTCGGTCCCGGCCACGATCTGGTTTGAGGTCGAGCTGAGCAGCTCCGAGGATACCTCAAGGTGGTCGGCCGTGTTCTTGATCCCCGAGATGATGGCCCGCATGGAATCCTGCAGCTCCTTCATGGCGCAGATCATCTTGCTGAACTCGTTTTTTCTGAGCGCGGTGATATTCTGCGAGAGGTCACCGCGAGCCATGGTCTGGAGATAGTTGATGGCTCTCTGTATCGGCCTGTTGATCGACCAGATATTGATCCAGCCAAAGACTCCGCCAAGGACGATGAAGACCAGCATGGATCCGTACTTGATTAGTAAGGAGTCGGACTGGGCGGTAACAGCCATGGCAACGATGCAGAGACTGTAGCAGACGCACAGTGTGGTGAGGCGGCCCTTGATGGTGAAATTGAGATAGCAGTTCCAAAGTGAACCCATTTTTTCTCCCTTAGCGATGCTTCTGACTGTCAGCTGGCGCAATTTACATAAGCAATTTTTAATAGTACATCTTGATCCGAAACAGCTTCCGAAATTGTTTATGGCATATATCGGACTATTTTCGAGAAACTTGAACAGTTCCCTAAGAAAAAAAAGGCCGCGTCCTCAAGGGGATGCGGCCAGATCAGTCTTTAATATAGGCAAATCCAATGTCGCCTTGATTGCAGGCTAGGCGAACCCGGCGGGGATCTCGCCGATCAAGCGGTCCATCGCCTCCGTCGCGCCTTCCAGCACGACCTTGCCATCCGCCTCTACAACCAGGATGGGGCGCGCCGTCAAGTCGAGCCAGCGCAGGTCAAGCTGGCCGCTCAGCTCGCGGCGTTTCAGGGTCAGGAAGTCGTGCAGTGCACGGCGCTCGGGCCCGGACAGGCCGAACTCGCCACGCAGCCCACGGCCGTTGCCGCGCGGCAGAAATGGGAGCACGCCCAGCCGCCGCACTCCCCGTTCCAGGCAGTACCCGATCACCCAGTCGACTGCGAAGCTTGCGCCGGAAACGGCCGTGGTCTGCAATGAGGTGGCAACGCCGGCGGCGAGGAGGCGGCCGATGTTGCGCGTGGTCCGTTCGAAGCAGCCGGTGCCGGCGATGGCGTCGTGATGGTCACGATCGCCGTGCAGGCTCACCTTGACCCTGGTCCCGGCAGCGCGCAAAAGCGGCAGCAGGGCGCCGGGAATGGCGATGGCGTTGCTGGAGAGCACGGTTTTCGCGCCGCGCTCGTGCACATAGGCGATCAGCTGCGGCAGGGCCTCATGAATGGTGGGCTCGCCGCCGCAGAACTGGATCACCCGCACGCCGCGCTCCAGGAGCCAGTCGAGGCGAAACCTCAGGGTAGGCTCGCCGGGGTGCCAGCCGTCAGGGGGTGCGAGGCAGAAGCTGCAGCGGGCGTTGCAGTTGCGGGTGATCCGGAAGCAGACGGTCGGGGGGAGTCGGAACTGAAGCGGCATGGAGGGGCGCTCCTTGGGCCTTGCCGGGCAGGCCGCGCCCGCAGGTCGAATAATGCGCCGCCGGCGGGCGGGAGATCAGCGCCGGGATTCTTCAAGCATGGCGCAAAAGAGCAGACCCTGCTCGGGTTCTAGTAGTCCCTTGCTCTGTGCTTCCCAGATTCGGGAGTCCCAATAAAAAAGGCCCGATCAACTGCATCGGGCCTTTTCTGAAAAAATAACTGGCGTTCAATATGGGACGCTTTATTCTAATCCGTCGGTGGAAGGCAACCAGGGTCGGAGCTGCGCGAATTTGGCAGAACATAGCAACATTTCGCGCATACCGGAAAGCCCTTACATCCCCTTTTTCAAGCGGCTCTTGGGCGCCTGACGAATGAGATTTTAATCGCTCGGATTGGTCTCCTTGAACGCCAATTACCAACCCCGGTGAGGTGGCAATGGATTAGCCGCTGCCGCCATGTAGCTGCGAAGTCTTTCACTGGAAAGCAAATTTAAGGCTACCCGTTTAAAGGGGTTCGCATCATGCTTGAACCAGGAAGATACTAACGACGCGCTTAACGGCAGTGCTTCCACTGAGAGCCGCTACCTACATCCCGGAGTTGTTTCAAAGATCTCTTTCTTCCATTGATTACATTTTACTCCCCCGCCTTCAGGGAAGTCAACAGGTGTAAACAAGGTGGCCACATAAAAGCCCTTGCTGCACCGAATAAAAAAAACGGGGTAGTCGGTCAGCTCCACCTGAGATGTTTCTCGTTCCCAAGCTAGTACCCAGTCCAGCTTGAAATTACGGGGAACGGTTCAACACCGTCTGTTGTTTTTTGTATTTTTGTAGGTTGGCGGTGAGCGGTCTCATCGTGAACCCCAACGTTGCTATGTTGGGGTTCACGATGGAGCTGTTCACCCCAACCTACCGTCGGCAAAAGACGAAGTTTTAAGCTGGACTGGGTACTAGAGCTTGGGAACGAGATGACGTGGTAAACAGGTACTCGTTGGCTAGGTGGAGCTAACCGGCTACCCCCTTTTAAAAAAAAGGCCCGATCGACTTCTTCGGGCCTTTCTGAAAAAATAACTGGCGTTCAATGCGGGACGCTTTAACCTGACCCGCCGGTGGATGAAAAGCTGGGCCGGACCTCGGCGAATCTCAACATATTTCGCACATCCTTAAAAAACCCATACACCCACTTTTTCAAGCGGTTTTTATGCGCCTGACGGATGAGATATTAATCACTCGGATTGGTCTCCTTGAGCGCCAATTACCAACCCCGGCATATGGTACGGATTGGTCGCTGCCGTTGTGTAGCTGCATAGCACTTCATGGAAAGCATGTGGCCGCCCTTCTTTAAGGGGCACACAACACCAATGCCTGAACCATGGAATGACTAACACAGTGCTTAACTGCAGTGTCCTCACCAAGAGCCGCTACCTGTATCCCAGAGTTGTTTCGAAGATTTTTTCAAAGACCTTTTCTTCCATTGATTACATTTTACTCCCCAGCCTCCAGGGATGTCAACAGTACCTTTCAGCCTCCCGGGCTGCCCCTTCCGAATATGCGCCTGAGCTGTTCCGCGCCCGACCCCTACGCCCTATCCCTCTGTTCCCATTACTTTACAGGCTATGGACAACCCATAGTTCTCCGAAGAGATGGTGCGCCATAATGCGCAATCCAGATCCTGATAAAATAGCGGATCCATTCGTTCTTCTTTCATATATGCGCTCGTTTGACGTGCAACCTTTTTACGCTATATTTTGGTGGTCATAAATTAATTAGTTTTAACAGATCAGATCCGTGTTGGCAAAAAAGGTGAACCATGCCCCAGTTCACGCAGGAAAAGCGGCACATCCGGTTAGCTACCGTATTGGGGAAGGACGTCCTGCTCGTCGAGGCCTTCCATGGCGACGAGGGTATGTCGCGCCTCTTCAGGTACGAGCTCTCCCTGCTCTCCGAGAACCAGGGGATCAAGTTCGAAGAGATCATCGGCACGGCTGTCACGGTGGCACTCGACCTGCCTTGGGGGAGAAAGCGCTTCCTTAACGGCATCATCTCGAAGTTTGCCCAAGTAAGCGGCAGCGGCACCGCAGGGGACGATACCCGCGTATCCCACTACCGCGCCACCATGGTGCCATGGTTCTGGCTCCTGGGCCGAAGCGCCGAGTCACGTATCTACCAGAACATGTCGGTGCCGGACATCGCCGAGAAGATCTTCAAGGACCACGGCTTCTCGGATTTCCAGCTGAAACTGCAGGGGAGCTATCAGAAGCGCGAATACTGCGTGCAGTACCGCGAGACCCATTCCGATTTCATCTCCCGGCTTCTGGAGAGCGAGGGGATTCACTATTTTTTCGAGCACACCGACGGCAAGCACAAGATGATAGTCGCGGAC
>DATCHY010000089.1:0-6588 GCA_036508065.1 Geomonas sp.
TCACCGTTCACCATTCACCATTCACCATGCACCATTCACCATTCACCATTCACCATTCACGGAAGTTTGCCGACTACTTCGACCGCGCCACAAACGCGCCGTCCCACCCGGCATCCGGTGGATTGGCAAGGAACGCACGGCAGCGCCCTACGTACAGGGCGGCAGGCCCGTCGCCTCCTGCCGCCAGGCGATCGAAGAGCTGCAGCGCACCGGCGAAGTCGCGTCCCCGGTAAAGCTTGAGCCCCTCGGCGAAAGGCGGAATAATTTCGGGATTATCCACCATCAGCTCGTACACCGCAACAGGTTTCTGCTTCCCCTTGACCCGCACCAGGTCGATCTCGCGGAAGATAAATTCGTCCCCGGCCGCCTCACGCGTCGCGCCGGTCACAACGATCCGGGCGCCGTAGTACTTGGTGAGCCCCTCCAGCCGCGAGGCGAGGTTGACATTGTCGCCGATGGCGGTGTAGTCGAAGCGCAGGTCGGCCCCCATGTTGCCGACCACCGCCTCGCCGGTGTTGATGCCGACTCCGATATCGATGGCCGCTATGCCGCGCCGGGCGAATTCCTGGTTCAGCTCGTGCAGCCGCGCGATCATCCGGAGCGCGACGCGGCAGGCGCTGGCCTGGTGACCGGGAAGATCCAGGGGCGCGTTGAAGATCGCCATCACCGCGTCGCCGATGAACTTGTCGAGGGTCCCTTTTTCCTCCAGGACGATCCGCGTCATGGGAGAGAGGTATTCGTTCAAAAGCTGGACCAGATCCTCGGGCGACAGAGATTCGGAAAGCGTGGTGAAGCCCCGGATGTCGGAGAAGAGGACCGTCACCTCCCGCTTCTCGCCGCCCAGGCGGAGCCGGTCCGGGTTTTTCACGATCTCGTCCACCAGTTCCTGCGAGAGGTAGCTGCTGAACGCCTTCTTCAGGTAGCGACCCTTGCGCTCAACCACCAGGTTGCGGTACGCCTCCCCTCCCAGGTAGGCGAGGAACACGGGGGCCACGGGGTAGATGATGCTGAGGTCGAGGAAATAGCTGCGAAAGAGAAACTGGTTCAGCAAGAGCCAGGAACCGGCGCTCAGGATCAGCCAGCCGAGCCCCGCGACGGTGCGGATGGTGGCGTTCAAAAGGAGCGCCAGAAGCGCCGGGAGCAGGAAGATGGCGGCCAATTCGATCCCGGCGGTCCGACCGTCCCTGGTGAGGAAGCGCCGATCCAGCGCGTTGGCCGCCACCGTGGCATGGATCTCCACGCCCGGCAGGGCCGGGTCGAACGGAGTGGCACGCAGGTCAAAAACCCCCATCTCGGTAGCGCCTACGAAGACCAGGGTATCGCGCAGGGCGCCGGCCGGCAGCCGGCGTTTGATGACGTCGGCGGCGGAGACGGTCCGGAAGCTGCCGGTGGGCCCGTAGTAGTTGAGGGGCAGTTCCCCCGCCTCGTTCACCGGCAGCTCCAGCCCCTTCAACTGGACGGGGCTGACCCCGAAGGAGGCGACGCTCACCATCGGCTCGGAGCCCAGGTAGCGCGCCAGGGCCCGCAGCGCTAGGGAGGGATAGACCTCTCCGTCGTACAGGGCGATGGTGGGGGCAGCGCGGTAGAGACCGTCGTCGTCGGGAAGTACGTTGAAGAAACCCTGGTCCAAGGCGGCCGCGCTGATCCGGGGGATGGAAGCGTCCAGGGCGCGGAACTCCGGGGCGGGGATGCTGGTGACCCCCTCAGCCAGACGGAGCAGCTTCACCCGGTCCCGCCGCACCTCGTCGCGCACCGCCTCGGGCGGGTTGTCGCCGTCGTTGCGGAAGAAATAGCCGAGGACCACGTTGCCGCAGGCGTGCATGGCGCCAGCCAGCGCTGCGTCCTGCGCTCTCCCCTGGGGCTCCGAGAACACCATGTCGAGGGCGACCACCTTCGCCCCGTACTCCTTGAGCCCGGTGATGAACTGCGCGGTCACCTCCCGCGACCAGGGCCAGCGGCCGATCTCCTTGATGCTCCTGCCGTCGATGGCGGCCACTACCACACGCTGGTCGGGGACGAGCTTTCCCCGCACCCGGAAGCGGACGTCCTTCAAGCGCAGATCGACCTGCGTGAGCGCCGTGGAGGCGCTCCGGTAGAGAACAAAGGTCCCAAGCGACGCGGCCAGGGCAATGGCGAGAAAGGCGAGAAGCTTCTTCATGTTATTTTTCCAAGAGTTTCAGGAGCGTTGTCGCGCTCCCCCGGTAACGTCCGGCCGGGTAGCGCTCCAGGTACTGGCTGAATCTGGCGCGGGCCTGGTCGGCCAGCCCCATCTGGAACTGGACCTGCCCGGCGGTGAAGAGAGCGGTCTCGGCCTGGGGGAGCTCGGGGTAGCGCTCCAGCACCAGGAGGTACTCGGCGAGTGCCGCCTCGGGGTTGCGCAGGAAGCGGCCGTACACCGCGCCGCGCTCCAGGAGTGCGTCCACCCTCACCCCGGCCGTTTCGGTCAGGTCGAGGGCGAGCTGGAAGGCGTGCAGCGCCTCGTCGTACTTCCCTGAATCGGCCAGGTAATGGCCATGGTTGATGTTCCAGCGGGCGATGATGTCCCCCAGCTGGTCGGCCGTATCCCAATCGGCTGGCGGGGAGGCGCCGGTGGCCGCCTCGAACCCGGCCCGTGCGGCAGCCAGCGGTGTGCCTGGCTCCACCTTTACCGGCGCCAGAGGCTGGTACCCCCTGGTGGTCTGGACCAGGGTGTCCGCGCTGAGAGGCTGGCTCCCCCCGTCGGCGGCGCTTACCGACACCGACCCCTCGGCGCCGAACAGCACGTTGGCCGGCCCCCGGGAGAGCATGAGGAACTCGGTCCCCTTGATCCCCGCGGTGGCGGTGGCGCTTCTGACCTTGATGTCGGTCTGCTTGCCGGCGAGCTTCACGACCGCGGCCCTCAGCTTCCCCCCGGCCAGGTGGAAGGCCCCTTCCCTCCTGCTGGTGCCGACCGAGAAGGAGGCGACCTCCAGCTCCGTGTCGTTGGCCAGGGTGAAGCGGCTGCCGTCCGACAGGGTGAGCTCGGCCCAGCCGTTCCTGCCGGTCTTGAGCCACCCACCTTCCTCGACCCTGCCGTTGACCGACAGCGGCAGATAGGAAGCGGTGGCGCCGTTTTTGTAGAAGACGCTCCCGTTGGCCTTGGTGACCTTGCCGACGGGCGCCGCCAGGGCAAGGGAAGGAAGCAGCAGAAAGAGTGCTACCAAGCTCAGGGTTCTCACGGTGTTTTCCTTTTCGCTCTGCCATCGGCGAGATTCATTAATGATGCGCACGGCGCCCCACGTATACCGATTCTGCAGGGGCACCCCTCGCGGGTGTCCCACCACACCAGCCAGGCCGATCACGGCTTTTTGCTTCCGCTCACCTTCTCAAGGACAAACTGCGACTGGCGGTCGTCCGGAGAAAGGCGGACCGCCTCACCGAGCTCCTTGCGCGCCGCCGCCTCGTTTCCCGTCTCGTAGCTCAGCATCCCGAGCGACTTCCAGAGGAGCGCCTCGCGGGGGAACTTCTCCACCCCCTCCTTCAACACGGTGACGGCCCGCTCGTTCTCCCCCATCTGCCGGTAGCAGAGGCTGAGGTAATAGGTGATCTCAGGGGAGGGTGTTGCCCGCCTGGCCTCCTCAAACAGGGTCACGGCCTTGCCGAAGTTGCGGCTCCGGAAGTAGCCGCCGGCCTCGACCACCATCTCGGTCCCCCTGCGCGCCCGCTCTGCTGCGGCCAGCCCGGCGTACGGGTCCGAGAGCGGCGCCACCTGTTTGCCTCCCGGCACCCTGGCGTTGTAGACCAGGGCCGGGGTGAGGCCGGCGATCAGCATCTCCTCGCCCCTTTCCGAGCCGAAGAAGTTGGCACCGATATGGACCGGTGACGCCGACGCGAGGTTGTGCGTGTTGCCGAAGATGTTGTTGTCGCGCAGTTCTCCGGTAAAACCTTCCAGCGTGATCCCGTCACCGTTCTGCACCAGGCTGTTCCCGACCAGGAGGGCGTCGCTCCCCTGAAGGGAGGCCCCCACCTCGTTGCCGGACAGGGTGCACCCCTTGATCTCGAGACCGCTAACCCCGCTGACGCTTAGGCCGGTGCCGCTCTCCAGCACCTGGGTATCCAGCACGGCGCCTTTGGTCTCACTGAGCGAAAGTCCCGATACGGCACCGCGCACCCGCGCCCTGGCCAGTTCCACGCTGGCACCTTTGAAGACGAGTCCCTGCCAGCGCTCGTTCCCCGCGGGAAGAAACTCTACCGTCCCCTCGTCGTCTCCCTTGGCGATGAGCCTCCCCGAGACCGCAAGCCCGGCGTCCTTTTCGAACCTGAGCCGCGTTCCTGCGGAGATGGCGAGGGTCACTCCGCGGGGCACGACGACCATATCCTGCACCAGATAGTTTCCTGCCAGGGTGCGGTCCTGGCGGATCTCGCCGGCCAGGGACTCCGTCTCCAAAGAAACCGGCGCTGCCGCCACCGCATCGGTCGCTTCCGACTCGTTGCCCGCCTGGTCGAATGCCACCACCCGGTAATAGCGGGCAATGCCGGAGACCTTGGCAATCTCCTCGTACCTGGGGACCTCCACGACCGCCAACTCCGTGTAGCCGGTAAGCGGCTGGTCGCTGCGGAGCACCCGGTACCCTTTCAGGTCGGTCACGCCCGTTATGCCGCTCCACTGGAGCTGCACCCGGTCGGAAAGCCCCTTGGCCTTCACCCCGGTCACCCGCGGCGGCGGGGTCGTGTCGATGGTGACGTACGCGCTCCCGTCAAGCCACTGGGTCTCGTAGCCGCCGGGGCGCGAAAGGGTCACCGTGACCGGCATGTCCCGGACGCTGTCTCCCGGCAGGACCGCGTAGTCGCCGGCGTAGATGCCGGGCTTCACTTCCTTCATCGGCACCCCCTTCCTGAAGGTGCCGATGTCAAAGGTGGCCACCAGCCCCGGCTCCCCCTCCAGTCCCGCCTTGATCACCTTGCGCACCCCGAACGGCCCTTCGGCAGCATTGGTGAGCACCTCCTTGATCGCCGGCCGGGCCTCGGCCCCGAGGGATTTCGGCCCCGGAACCTGCTCCGTCAGCTTGTAGCTTAACTCGTTCACCAGCCGGACCTTCTGGATGTCGCGCAGGTTCATGGCGGTGGAGACCACGGTCACCACGATGGAAAGCGGTGAAGTGGGAATGCCGCCCTCGTGGTAGCGGACCTCCTTCTTGATGCGAAAGACCTCCTTGCCGGTCTTGGCGTTCACCATCCAGATCTCCGTCTCGACGCCGAACTGGGAGTAGACGGCGGCGTAGACCCGCTTGTAGTCGATCACCCGGCCGTAAATGAGCCCGTCGCAGCCAAGCGCCACGGCAAGCTCCTGGGGAGAGGCCTCGGCGGCCTTTTTGCCGCTTGCCTTCTCGAACTGCACCAGCTTCTCGTCGACTACCGGGAGCTTCAGGTCCTGGTAGTTCTTGGCGGCGAAGTGGTTGGCGAAGGTGCGCCGCACCAGCTTATCGATCTCCGGCTCGTCGGTGCCGTTGACAAACGGAAGGATCGCCACCTGGCGGGGGAGCTTCTCGTCGCTCACCTGCTGGTCGCCGAGGTTTTGCTCCATCTTAAGCGTCGGCGCGCAGGAGGTGAGGAGAAGGGTCAGGATGATCAATAGTGCCTGTTTCATGGGCGTCCCTCGAATTAGGTAAGTCTTGATTTAGTGCCGGGTCAGCGTTGTCCGGTTTAATTCCTGCAAACAAACCACAAAGAAACATTAGCCACAAAAAGGCACAAAACGCCCAAAAAGGTAAAGGCATTAAAGGATTATTTTGTGCATTTTGTGCATTTTTTGCGGCTAAAAAGATTCTGGTTTCTTTTTTGGAATTAGTTTGAGCTTGTTTGTAAATTGCAATTTAGACTTTAAGGCGGCGATTGTTGTGGGTGCGCCTCGTCATCTCTTCAGCGCCAGCGGGAAATCCGGAATGGTCCGGGGCTTGGCTGTCGTGGGTGTCTGCCTCCCTTCGGTCAGCTCCGCCACCCGGTCGGAGAGCCAGAGGTCGAGGCTCGTGACGGTGATCCGCCCGCGGCCGGTGTAGTCGGCCTTCCCCGTCACCCCTTCCACAAGCGCCTTGGTGAAGGCGCCGTTGCCCCAGGATGCGTCCTCCAGTGAGGACTGCCCGCCCGTTGAAGAGGCAAAGACCACGACGCCGTTCTCGGCGCTGGACAGTTCGTTCACCATGGAACTGACGTCGCTCGCGGCGTTTCTCCCCCCCAGCACGTCCCCGGCGTGGCAGGTGTCGACGAAGAGGACCGCCTTGCCGGGAAGGGACATGAGGGTGTTCCTGATCTCGGAGAAAACGACTGCGGTGCCTGCCAGCTTCTCGGGCTGGCCGTTGACCGGCAGGTAATAGTAGGTCCCGTTCGGCTCGGTGATGCCGTGGCCGGAAAGGAAGACGACGGCCGTATCCCGGTCGGTTGCCGCCCGCCGCAGCCAGGCAAGGCCGTCCAGCACCGCCTCCCGGGTCGCGCCGGCGTCGGTCAGGATCCTGGCAGTGGCCTCGCCGTAGAGGCCCCCCTTCTGGCGCAGCATGAGGGCGGCGAAATCCTTGGCGTCCTTGGCCGCAAAGTCGAGGGCCAGATCCTTGTCGGGGTAGGCGCCGACTCCGACCG
>DATCHY010000090.1:0-7454 GCA_036508065.1 Geomonas sp.
AAGATCACGAAACAGTCATCGTGATCAACAGCGGCGTCAGGGGAGGGCAGCCGGTACGGGAACTGGTGACCAATGGCAGCATCATTTACGCCACTTTCGACACAACCTTGCCTGAGGCTTTCCAACCCAAAAGCAAGCAGGACAGCTACCTCGTCTATGGTGTCGCAGATGAGGGGAGCATCACCTTTCCCTTCAACAGGGCCGATTACTACCTCGCCCGCCCGTCGGACATTTCCGCTAACTGCGCACACAAGGATACAACGCACGGTGCGGGCACGCTTTACAGACGGCCAGTCAATAAGGATCGCACCCCGATCCTCGATTGCGTTGCGGATTTTCAGGTGGAGTTCCTGAACGAGTCCGGCACTGTTACCGATATCGACTTCCGGGACCCGTCGGGTAATGTCCGGGACGACGCGGCGCAGCAGATACGGCAAACGGTGAAGGAGGTCCGCGTCTTCATTCTGGCCCAGCAGGGGAAGAAGGACCCCGGCTACAGCTACCCGGTGTCGACGCCTGACAGGGCGCTGGTCGTGGGGGACCGGGTATGGACGCAGTCAGATCTCGAATCGAAGCTGGGCGGCGACTGGCGGCATTACCGCTGGAAGGTGTTCACGATCGCCGTGCAGCCAAAGAACCTCAATTGAAACGGGGGCGACATGCGCATTCTGCGAGGTAGTGACGGGGCGGCGCTGGTGACGGCTCTCATGCTGACCATGCTGGCGCTCGTGATCGCGATGGCCCTGCTCTATTCGGTCACCACGGGGACCCGGATCTCCGCGAGCCAGAAGCGCTACCGAAGCTCCCTTGCCGCGGCGCACGGCGGGGTGGAGCTCTTGACCCGCGAGATAATCCCGAGGATGTTCCAGCTGGACCCGCTGACGGCTGAGACTAGCCTGGTAACCGACTTCAGCCTGATCGACCTGCATCTGCCGGGGTACAGTACCGGCTGCCTGCAGCAAAAGCTCCACAGCGCCACGGCGAACTGGACCGCCTGCAACCCGGCGCAGTCCTCCGCGGACCCCGCCCAATCCCCCGACATGACGTTCACCCTGAAAAACGAGCAGGCTTCGGAGCCAGGTTTCAGGGTCTCCACGAAGATAGTCGACACGGTCCCCGGCAATACGGATACCGGCGGAAGCGAACTCCTCGACGTGGGGAGTTCGGTCTCCGCAGGAAGGGACGACAGCATCATACATCCCCAGCACGTCCCCGGCATGTTCAACATCTCGGTGCAGGGGGTAGGGGGGAGATCCCAGGAAAAAGCGCGCCTTTCGGTATTGTATGCCTATTGACGCAACTGAACCCCGGTTGTGCACCGGCCTCTTTGCTGGTACTATTTAGCCGCTGCGGGCCTAGGAATGGCGCGCACTTTCAATAATAAGACATAATTATAGGTAATTTAAAATAATTGCTTGACTTTTCTCCTGTTTGCTGGGAATCTCACTCAAAATCCGTCGGATCCAGGTGAGCGGCATGCCCATGATGATCATGAATACTGTCAAGAAGTTGCGGGAAGAGCGTCTGATGAGCAAGGCCGAACTGGCGCGCCTGGCCGGTGTGTCGCCGATTACGGTGGACCGGATCGAGCGGGGCGAGGAATGCAGGATGGAAACCAAGCGCAAGATTCTGCTTGCCCTCGGTTTTTCCCTGTCCGAAAAGAAGAAGGTATTTCAGGACTAACCGGCTATAGGGACCACGCCATGCTTTTCACCAGGAAAAAGGACATAGTGGGGGTAGACATAGGGTCGAGCTCCGTCAAGCTCGTGCAGTTGCGCGAGCTCAAGGGGGGCTACCAGCTGCAGAACGTCGGCATCCTCCCGCTCCCTGCCGAGGCGATCGTCGACAACACCCTTATGGACAGCTCTTCGGTCGTCGAGACCGTCAAGAGCCTTTTGACCAGTCTTGACATCAAGGCAAAGGAGGCCGTCTGCTCCATCTCCGGCAACGCGGTGATCATCAGAAAGATCTCGCTTCCTGTCATGCCGGTGGAGGAACTGGAGGACCAGATACACTGGGAGGCGGAGCAGTACATCCCTTTTGACATAAACGACGTCAATGTCGATTTTCAGATACTGTCCCCCGACGAGCAGGACCCCTCCAAGATGAACGTCCTGCTGGTTGCCAGCAAAAAGGACATCATCAACGACTACCTGGCGGTCTTCGCCGAGGCGGGGCTCAAGCTGGTCGTGGTCGACGTCGATTCCTTCGCGGTGCAAAGCGCCTACGAGACCAATTACGGCGAGGACAACGAGGTGGTTGCCCTGGTGAACATCGGCGCCAGCATCATGAACCTGAACATCGTGAGGGGAGGGGTCTCCCTCTTCACCCGCGACGTGCAGATGGGCGGCAGCCTCTACACGGAGGAGATCCAGAAGCAGTTCGGCCTGAACAGCGAGCAGGCCGAGATCAAGAAGGTGACGGCGGCAGGCTCCGAGGACAGGCGGCTCTTCGAGATCCTGCAGCGGGTGAACGAGACCATCTCGCTGGAGATGCGCCGCTCGCTCGACTTCTACAACTCGACTGCCGGCGACGAGCGGATCTCCAAGGTGTTCCTTGCCGGAGGGGCTGCGAAGACCGCCATGCTGGTGGAGGCGGTGCAGCAGAAGCTGTCGCTGCCGGTGGCGATTCTGAACCCCTTCCTGAGGGTGGCGGTGAACGAGAAGGAGTTCGATCACGAATACCTGGAGGAGATCGGCCCCCTGGTGACGGTCGCCCTCGGGCTTGCAACGAGGAGGCTCGGGGATAAATGATACGGATAAACCTACTACCTCTGAGGGCGTCCAAGAAGAAGGAAACGATACGGCAGCAGGTCTCCATCCTGGTCCTTTCTGTCATCGGGGTGCTCGTCGTGGGACTTAGCCTCTACGGGGTGCTGCTCTCCAAGATCAGTGCGGCCAAGGTGCAGATCGAAAGTTCCGAGAACGAAATCAAGTCGCTGAAGGCGAAGATCGGCGTCATCGACAACATAAAGAAGCTCCAGGCCGATGTGAAGAAGAAACTCGATGTCCTGAACCAGCTGCGCAAGGCGAAAAACGGGCCGGCCAGCAGGCTGGCGGCGCTCTCCGACGCGGTGCCGGAAAAGCTCTGGCTGACCAAGTACGTGGAGAACGCGGGAAGCGTCAGCGTCTCCGGGTACGCCTTCAGCGAGGATCTGATTGCCCAGTTCATGAGGAATCTCCTGGCATCTGGTGCCTTTGCCAACGTGGAGTTGCAGGTCTCCGAGCAGGCCGATCTCACCGGGGTGCAGGTGAAGCGTTTCGACATTGTCTTCCAGATAAAGGAACTTAAACCGTAAGGCACCAGGCGCCGGGCGGGAGCGGTTCCGGCTGAACCGAAGCGTCCCAAACCAATCGTCTTGCTTTCGCAGGGGCATTTTCATGGATCCACAGATAGAAAAGCTACTGAAACTTCCAAACAAGCAGAAGGCCGCACTGCTCGCCTTGGTGCTCATCCTGGAGGGGGCGGCCATTTTTTACGGGCTGTACCAGCCGCGTATGAAAGAGATTGACGTGCTGCAGACAAGGCTCGAAGACCTGCAAAAACAAATCCAGGAAAACAGGCGCATCGCCAACAACCTGCCCCGCTTCAAAGCCGAATACGAGCAGCTGAAGAAGGACCTTGACAGCGCCCTGACCGAACTGCCGAACCAGAAGGAGATCCCCTCGCTGCTCACCAGCATCTCGAGCGTCGGCAAGGGAGCGGGGCTCGAGTTTCTCCTGTTCAGGCCCAAGCCCGAGGTCCCCAAAGACTTTTACGCGGAGGTGCCGGTGGACATAGCGGTCTCCGGAACATTCTACAACGTTGCCGACTTCTTCGTGGCTGTATCAAAGCTTCCTCGTATCGTGAACATAAACAATGTCAGCTTTTCGGACCTAAAGTATGCCGGGGGCCGTACCACCCTCAAGGTTAACTGCCTGGCCACGACTTTCCGCTTCCTCGACAAGAAAGAGATCAAGGATGAAAAAAAACCTAAATAGCGCCCTGCTTGCCGGGCTTTTGCTGCTGTTGCTGCTGCCCGGGTGCTCCAAGCGCCAGGAGGCTCCCGACGTCCCGGCGCCCAAGGCCGCGCCTCAGGCAAAGCCTGCTGCCCAGCCGGTTCTCCCGGTGCAACGGCAGCTCTCGACCGCGGTCGGCTCCAACGCGCAACTCGATTTCAAAAAACGGACCGACCCCTTCAAGCCGTTTGTTTCGATCGTGGCGGCACCTGCCAAGACGGAACAGCAAGCTGCCCGGCCCGCGGCCGACCTGTTGCCGATCCAGTCCTTTGAGGTGAGCAAGTTCAAGGTCGCCGGGATCATTGCGGGCCTCAGGGAGAACCGGGCGCTGCTCATCGACCCCAACGGCAAAGGGTATGTAGTCCAGGTGGGGATGCTGATCGGTAGCCACGACGGCCGCATCGCCAGGATAAGCGCATCGGCCGTTGAAGTTGTCGAGAGCTACAGGGAAGACAACGGCCGTTTCAGGAAAAGAAAAATCGTACTAACGCTGGCCAAGAAAAGGTAAGGAGCGTTTCAGATGAGAATGTACCCGAGCAGAATTCTATGTCATGCAATGGCACTCATCGTTTTATTGATGTTTTCCGCCGGCTGTGTCAAGAGGATGTCGGCTGCCAACGAGCCCCAGCAGACCGAGGCTTCCGGCTTTGCAACACTGCGCTCTGTGACGGTTTCCGCTGATGCCTCCCTCGTCGAACTGGCAAGCGACAAACCCTTCACCTATACCTCGTACAAGGCCGGCGAGCCCGCGAAAATCATCATCGACATCTCCCAGACCGAGCCCGGCCCGGTCGCCACCCCGATCGAGGTGAACCGCGGGAGCATCCGGCGCATTGAACTGGTGCGCCAGCCGGTGGGCAGCGGCGTGCTCACCCGCGTTGAGATTTCCCTGGCCAAGGACGTCGATTTTACCGTAGCCACGGACTCCTCGGACAAGACCAAGCTGCTGGTCACCCTGGCGGGGGGCGAGCCGGAGGCGAAGCCGCTCCAGCTTGAGGCGAAAGAGGCCCCGCTTGCGGAGGTGAAGATCGAGGAGAAGAACCTTGTCCCCGAAACCACGGCTGCAGGCGGACCAGGAAAAACCGAGGCTAAGGTTGAGGTTAAGGCTGAGGAGAAGGCCGAACCGGTTGCCGTGACGCATCCGGCAGCCCTCTTGGAGCCGTCCGTCGCGGTTCTGGTCCCGCCAGTCGCCGCTGTGACGCGCCCCGTCGCCGCGGAGAAGCCCGCAAATCCGGTTCCGGCAGGGAAGGGGAAGGAGGGCGCATCCCGCCGCCTGACCGCAGTCACGCCTGTGACCGATGGCGTCGAACTCTCCATAGAGGGGGGCGTCCAGACGTTCAACTCGTTCAAGCTGACCAAGCCGGACCGCATTGTCCTCGATCTCTTCGGCATGAAAAGCACGGTCATCCCGAACGTGGTGCCGATCGGCGCCCTTGGGGTTGCCAATGCGCGGATCGGCACCACGCCCGACAAGGTGCGGGTCGTGCTTGACGCGGCGCAGGATACCCTGCCTCCTTTCGAGGTGGTAAAGAGCGATCTAGGCCTCAAGATCCGGTTCAAAACAGTCGCAGCTGGCCAGCCTGCCCGGTACGCTGCAGCCCCGGTCGCTTCGGCACCGGTTGTGCGTGCACCTGCGGCGGCTGAACCCGTTGCACCCGTGGCCGCTGCACCAGTGGCGGCAGCACCCGTTGTCGCAAACGTGGCGGCTGCACCCGCGCGCGTCGTCCCTGTCGTTCCCCTGCCTGCGGCGGTCAAGGTGGAGGTCCCGCCCGAGCCACATGCGAAGGGATCCCTGGAAACCCTGGATTTCAATATTGTGGACGGGGTCTCCAGGATCACCATGAAACTCCACGGCACCTGCGAGCCCGGCAAACCGGTGCGCGGGGTGCAGGGGCTCTCCCTCACCATAAAGAACTGCCAGGTTCCCAAGCGGCTGCAGCGCGCCCTCGACACCTCGCAATTCGGCTCGCCGGTACTCTCGGTCACGCCGTACCAGGTGAAGGTGAAGGGGAGCTACGTTACCAAGCTGATGGTGAGGATGCGGGGCAATCCCGGCTTTAAGGTGAGTCGGGACGGGGACCTTTTGGTCTGGGACATCACGAACCCGGGGCCGCTGCCGGCGCCCAAACTTCCCGCACTCGCCGCCCGTGTCAAAGAGGCTCCCGAGACCAGCGTTGCCGAAGAGCTCGTTCCTCCCGCACGCTCGGAAGAGGCTATGACTGAGATCTCTCCGGTCCAACGCCCGTTTAAAAAGGCCTACAAGGGGAGACGGGTGACGCTCGAGTTCTCCGATGCGGACGTACGGAAGATTTTTCAGCTGATCGCCGAGGTGAGTAACCTGAATTTCCTGATCGCCGATGACGTGACAGGAACCATCAGCATCAAACTGGTGAACGTCCCCTGGGACCAGGCGCTCGACGTGATACTCGACGCCAAGGGGCTCGGCATGCAGCGCGATGGGAACATCGTGCAGATAAAGCCCAAGGCGAAGATCCTGAGCCAGGCTGACGAGGATCTCGCCGCCAAGAAGTCTGCCGAGCGCGGCATGGAGCTTAAGACCGCCGTCTTCGAAGTGAACTATGCAGCGGTAGGCGAGGTCGCTACCCAGTTTGCCGCGCTCAAAAGCGAGCGGGGTACCATCACCAAGGACGACCGGACCAGCCGCGTAATTGTGAAAGATATCCAGACCGCGCTGGATGACATGAGAGCGCTGCTGAAGACTCTCGATGCACCCGAGAAGCAGGTGATGATCGAGGCGCGCATCGTCGAGGCCTCCTCCAACTTCACCCGCGATCTGGGTGTCCAGTGGGGCCTGCACTTCAAGGACGGCTCGGCGTCGCTTCTGGGCATCAACTCGGTCGACTCCAGCTTCGGCGGCGTGGTGTCGCCGGCGGGCCCCGGAGCGACCGGCACGGGCGGCATCGGCATGGGGATGTCGTTCGGCAAGCTGACCAGCAACATCCAGCTCGACATGAGGCTCTCCGCAGCCGCCACCATCGGGCAGGTGAAGATCATCTCCACCCCGAAGGTGGTAACCTTGAACAACAAGGCGGCGAAGATCTCCCAGGGGCAGTCGATACCGTACCAGACCACCTCGGCGGAGGGGACCAAGACCGAATTCGTGGAGGCTGCGCTCACCCTTGAGGTGACCCCGCACATCACCGCGGACGGCGCCGTCAGCATGAAGATCAAGGCGAGCAACAACTCCCCGGGCACCGGAACGCCTCCCCCTATTAACAAGAAGGAGGCGACCACCGAGCTGGTCGTTGCCAACGGCGAGACCACGGTCATCGGCGGGATCTACGTCGACAGCGACACCGAGTCCGATACCGGCATTCCGTTTCTTTCGGACATACCGCTTCTGGGCTGGTTGTTCAAGTCCAATACAAAGTCCAAGTTGAAGACGGAGTTGCTGATTTTCATCACGCCGAAGGTTGTGAACTAGCTTGGAGTACA
>DATCHY010000091.1:0-9538 GCA_036508065.1 Geomonas sp.
GGACTGCAGATCTTCCCGCCTGCACCTGCATGTGCTGCCTACCTGAATGTGCTGCCTGCCGCACCTGCACCGCATCCTGCCAGCCAGTTACTATTTAACCAGAACCGGATACAGACCAGGCAGCAGCTTCAACGCCTTACTGCCGCAACCGACACAGGAGATGCGGTCCAGGTAGAGACCGTCCTCCCCGGGGCCGCACGCGGCGGCAGGCGCATCCTTTGGCCCGCCGGTCTGCTGGCATCCCGCCGGGCCGCTTACGCAGATCCTGCTGATCCGAACCAGGGAGTACTTGGTCACGGTGTGTGGCTCGAAGGCGTTGCCCGCAGTGATCTGGCTGCAATCGGTAACAGGAACGATTACCCACCATCCCAGGAGCTTCCCGTTTTTATCGTGCTCCTTGTTGGAACTGTCGAACTTCGGGTTATACATCATCGCTGCGATATCGCGCAGGACCTCGTCGCTCGCGCCGCCCGAGGTGTAGATCGGCCTGCCGCACACTTCCTGGACCGACATTTCCCCGCAGACCATGTCGGCCATGGTATTGGTGATGGTGACCGGGTGCTGCAGCGAGGTGTAGAGGTAGCGGTCGGTGGCGGGCGGATCCTTTCGGGGATCCCAGGGAGCGCGCAGCATCCTCCTCTCTTTGACCGCGCAGACCTCGGGATAGGTGCAGGCGGGATCGCAGGCAGCGGCACAGATCGCGATGTTTGCCCGGGTCCTGGCAGGAATCGCTGCAATGGCGACGGGGGTCGAACCGAATGATTCGGTGCCGGTTATCTTGGCCAGGAAACTGCCGAGACTCCCCATGCCGACCGAACTGCTCTCCGCTGTGCGCCTGGTCCTTACCTGCATGGCGTTGACCGGGGTCCCGCCGGGGGTGTAGCTTTGGCTGCTGACATTCCAGAAGCCGACGGTCAGGTCGTTTTCGCCGGTCAAGGCGTTGCTGTTGTCGCTGGTAAGACCTACCAGGGCGGCCGCGGCGTGTTTTCCCGAGACCACCTCGACTGCGGCACTTCTGGCAGATGCCTGCACCGTACCGTTGGCAACATCTCCTACCTTTTTCGGGTCGTTTTGCATCTGAAACAAGATACGCCGCTTGATCGTCTGGGTACCTGACAGCGCGGCCGTCTCAGCCGCGCCCTGCAAATCCTCCTCGCTTACATACATGTATCCGATATCGATGGCGAGTCCTGTCACGACAAGGAAAACGATCAGCATGATGGTGACATAGGTGGTATCCATTGCGACTCCCTTTCAACAGAAACTGTTCCCGAAACGTCCGGCATATTACCACTATCACTAAAAAAAGGGCCATGCAGAAAATGCATGGCCCATTCTTTTATCGGCGACTGTTGCAAACCCGGTTACGCAGAGACCTTCTCCACAGCAAGTTCCCCGACAGGCATGGTCGCCTCGACGGTAACGGCCTTCTTCTCACGCAGGAAGAAGGTGAGGATGACGCCGGAAGCAAGGCAGGTGCCGGCCAGAATGAAGGACTTGTTCAGGCCGCCGGGCTGGGCGTTCATCATCTCGGAGACGCGCCCCATGACGAAACCGCCTACGCCCCAGGCGCTGAAGAGGACGCCGTAGTTCAGGCCGTAGTTCTTGAAGCCCCAGTAATCCTTGGCGAAGGACGGGAACAGCGTGAGGTTGGAGCCGTAGTTGAAACCGATGAAGGAGGCGAGGAGCACGAGAAGTACCGCGGAGCCGGAACCGACGACCGGGATGGCGGCAAACATCAGGATCGCCTGGAAGGAGAGCATGATGGTGAGCGTGGCACGGCGGCCGATCTTGTCGGAGAGCACGCCGGCAACGACGCGGCCGGAGGCGTTACCGACCGCCATGATGGCGACCGCGACGAAAGCCATCGAGCCCATGCTGTGCTTGGCCAGGCCTGCAACGCTGCCGATCACCATGAGGCCCGCGCCGCTTCCGATGAAGAAGGTGGTCCAGAGCATGTAGAACTTGGGAGAGCGCAGCATTTCACCTACGTTGGCGTCGTACACGGACTTTTTGGCGACAGCCTTGTCGCCG
The DNA here is from genome assembly GCA_036508065.1 of Geomonas sp. Classification (GTDB taxonomy): domain Bacteria; phylum Desulfobacterota; class Desulfuromonadia; order Geobacterales; family Geobacteraceae; genus Geomonas. Next base: position 2,035 of record DATCHY010000091.1, read on the forward strand.
TCATCCTTTTCGGCCGGTTCGGCCGGGACAAAACCCTTGGGCGGGTTGACCAGAAAGAAGGAGAGGCCGCAGACAACCACCGCAAAGCCGCCCGCCAGGATAAGCATCGACTTCTGTATCCCGAATACACCGATCAGGTAGCTTGCCAGCGGCGCGATGTAGACCGGCGCCAGACCGAAGCCCGCGACCACGATGCCGGCAATGAGCCCGGTTTTCTTCGAGGAGAACCATTTAAGTGCCGGAGGGGTCGCCGCGGAGTAGCCGAAGCCGAAACCCGAACCTGCCAGCACGCCGAAGCCGACGACCCAGGCGGCGTAGCTGTTGGAGAAGGACATCATGGTGAAGCCGCAGCCGACCAGGATCCCGCCGATCAGCGCCGTCCGCGCCGGGCCGATCTTGTCCTGGCACTTGCCGGCGATGATCATGGAAAATGCGAAGCAGAGGCAGCAGAGTGCGTACGGATCGTTGATGGAGGAGAGGCTCCAGTTGAAGGCATCGGGGCCACCTTTCTCGATGGACGCCTTGATTGCCCCTTTAAAGATACTCCAGGCATACAACACCCCGAGTGCCAAGTTGATGCCGGTACCGGCTATCACTACCTGCCAACCCTTGTTAGATGATTTTTCTTGCATGCCGTTTATACCTCCGTGTTGGATTGATGTCGCATGCCAAAGCTTTAGCAACTTGCATACCAATGTTTTAAGATTTTGTATATCCGGAGAAAAGTCCTATTATCGGATAGTTACAGACACGGGCTCCCGGGAGAGCCGGACCGGGCCGGAAGGCCTTTTTGCAGATAAGCAAAAAAGTTTATCCTCTCCGGGGCAGCGCCGCAAAAATATGGGCCGTAATATCAGCACCTTGATCCTAGTTAAATTGTCGCAAGGGATTATTTGCAGAAATGCAAAAGGCCGCCGTCGTTTCGCAGAAGTGAAAAATGGCACACCATTGGTGCGCCCCGCGCCGGCAGAAATATCGGTTTTCTCAAGGGATGGATGGCAGCTGCCAGATTAATAGGACGCGCCGATCCGCTCCGGAGCGCTTTGTAGCAGGAAAGAGATTTTTTATCGATCCACGAGGGGTTCGCTTGACTTGTTGTTTTGGGTTGTAGCGGACAAGGCGAGACGCATGCAATGCGTCTCTACATGACTGGAGAAGGGTGTCCCCTTCCCCCATCGGTAGAGAGCATTGCATGCGTCTCGATTTGATCAAACCCAACCAGGATCCAGGGACCGAGGATAACGCCGGTCCCCAGTCCCTACTCCGCCTGTAATTTCTTGGCGATTTTGGCCACGTAGGCCCCCTGAAAGCGTGCGCCGGCCAACTCGTTGGCGCTCGGCGAGCGCTCCCCCTTGCCCCCGGCAATGGTGCTGGCGCCGTAGGGCGAGCAGCCGGTAATCTCGGAGTTGTCCATCTGCCCGGCAAAGGCGTAAGGTAGGCCGGCGATCAGCATCCCCTGGTGCAGGAGTGTGGTGTGGAAGCTGAGGATGGTCGACTCCTGACCGCCGTGTTGCGTCGCCGAACTCGCAAAGACGCTGCCCACCTTGCCGACCAGCGATCCCTTCATCCAGAGCCCTCCCGTGGCATCGAGGAACTGGCGCATCTGTCCGCACATGTTCCCGAAGCGGGTCGGCGTCCCGAAGATGATGGCATCGGCGGAAACCAGGTCGTCTACCGCCGCGACGGGGATGTGGGACAGCGTCTTCTGCACCTCGAGTGCCCCCATCATGCCGAGCACCTCCTCGGACAGGGTCTCGGGCACCCGCATGAGAACGGCCTCGCAACCGGGGACCCCGCGCACGCCTTCTGCCACAGCCTCCGCCATCTGGTGAACGTGGCCGTACATGCTGTAAAAAGCGATCAGTATTTTGCTCATGACTGTCTCCTCAATCTCTCAATGGATTTCATGACAACCTCATATTCAAGCCAAAGCTTACCTTATCTCAGGAATACTGCCTTTGTGACTCGTGTTCTGTCAGCTGCCGGTTCAAAAGAATAGTACGTTACCCCTGCGCTCAGGCCCCCGGTATTTCCTGCCGCCCATGCCGCGGACCGTGTCAGTACCGACCTGAACGCATTCGCCGTCACTGCGTAGGAATGAGACAATTGCCGACTGCTGTATCAGTTCCTGAAGTTCCTCTTTCTTTACCCAGCCGCGCCTTTCACCTACAAACACTACCGGAATCCTCATAGTACCTCCTTAGAAGTCTTAAATGGCACAACCATGGGGATATTCTAGCAATCAACTGACAGATATCAAGAACGGTTCTGTCAAAAAAGCCGCGGCCCTCACCTGCCGCAATGGGCCGCGACTTTTCATCATTTGCGCCTTACTTCTTTGTCATCTCTATTTCCAGACTGATAAGCACCTCGTCGCCGACAGCCACCCCTCCGGTCTCAAGCGCGGCATTCCAGGTGAGGCCGAAATCCTTACGGCTTATCCGCGTGCTCGCCGAAGCCCCGCGCCTCAGATTGCCCCAGGGGTCCTTGGCAGCACCGCTCAATCCCTCCACGTCGAGCACGACCTCCTTGGCGACGCCGTGCAGCGTCAAGAGCCCGGCGACCTTCAGCCTGTCCTTGCCGGCCTTTGTCACCCTCCTGGAGACAAAGGTCATGGTGGGATATTTGCCCGCATCGAAGAAATCTGCACTCTTCAGGTGCTCGTCACGCTTGGTGACACCGGTGTTGACCGATGCGATATCTATATTGACTGCCACCTTCGACTTGGTGACATCCTTGTTGTCAATGTCGACGACACCGCTGAACTTACCGAAGTCCCCTTTGACATTGGACACCATCATGTGGCGCACCTTGAAAGCGACATTCGAATGTTCCTGGTCGATCTGCCAGGCGTCGGCCAAGGCGAACGCCGGCAGCCCCAGGACGACAACGGCGGCAATGAGTGTGAGTATCTTTTTCATGGTCTTTTCTCCTTTGGGTTGTGGTGCAATGTTTGCGACGAGATATACATGACGTCAAATTGTTCGATGTCAAACCATTATGGCAAAAAATTTTACTATTCCTTTTTTTCTTCCTGTTTCAGGCCGAGTTTGCGGCACAAGCGCCCGAGTTCGTCTTGTTCCGCATCGGTAAGCACCTCCATCTCCGCAAGGATTGCCGCCACCTGCCGGGGAAAGATGGAACTTATCAGCTGCCTCCCAGCTTCGGTCAGGGTGATGGTGATGAAGCGGCGATCCTCGGCGTCGCGCTCCCGCAGAACCAGCCGGCGCTTCTCCAGATTGTCAATCACCATGGTGATGTTGCCGGTGCTCTTGAGTATCTTCTTGGCGAGGTCCCGCTGGCAGAGCGAGCCGCCATGGTAGAGTGCCTCGAGCACGCCGAACTGGCTGACGCTGAGCCCGGCAGCGGCAAAATTGCGCCCGGTCCGGGAATTTACCGCCTCGGTTGCCCGCACCAGCTTTATGTAGCTGTTCAAGGCCCTGATCTCTTTTTCACTGCCCAGATATTTCGTAGCCATATCGTTCACCGTTAATTGATTTAATATGAAACTATTCTCCACCGACTAAATTGTCAAGCTCTTTTTGCAGCTGCGCGGTCGCTTCGAAGGCGACCCCCATTCCCGCATGCATGCCGTTGGCATCCGCCGACCGCAGGCGCACCACGCGGCCCCGCAGCTCCAAGGTTTCGGCGGACCGCAGCTGCAACGTCAGGTCAACCGTAGCGCCCACTTCCACGCTTTCGTCCGGCTCGAGGCAGGCGCCCGAACTGCTGAGGTCGAGCAGCGCTGCGCCAAAGGTCCGTCCGCCGGTCCGCACCACGACCGGCGCAAGCAGCGGGATGCGCCTGCTGCGCCTCTCGATATCTGGAATGAAGGCGGTAACGGCATCCAGGAAGCTCCCCGCGTCGATCGGTTTGTGCAACAGGGCATCGCAGCCGGCGGCGCGACAGAGTTCCTCGTTGCCTCCAAAGCTGGAAATGGTCATGATGACCGGAATCCGGCGGAAGTCACGGTGCTGCTTTAAAGCCCTGCAGCAGGCGACGCCGTCCATCTTCGGCATGTTCATGTCAAGGATGACCAGATCGGGACCGAACTGCTCCACCAGCTCAAGCGCCGCGTTCCCGTCAGCCGCGGTCGCTATCTGCACCGGCAAAGGTTTCAGGATGTTCTTCTGGATCTCCAGGAACATCTGTATGTCGTCGACCAGCAGTATTCTCGGTAAAATGGCTATATCCTTTCTCCGCTCATGTTCACCAGATAGACTGCGGCAGCACGGTGTTTAGATAGGTAATACGCGATTCTTGTCTTGCCACACAGCAGCCAGTCAGGCAGTCAGCGGCCGGTCGACCTGGTGTCAGTACAGGAGCCGGCATCCAGGGACCCAGCGCGCGGATGGAAAATTTTTGCCAGTATACATTATACTGAATCAATTTAAACAAAATAACAAAGCACTCGATTCAACCTGTCACCAGAATAAGGCATAGCCTGTTGTGACCATCACCCTCGCCTATTGTTCCTCCGCGCGCATCTCCTTAGTTCTTCCACATTCTCTCCACAATTTGGGGCTAAGGTTGCCACATCAGCGCGAGCCAGCGAAGATCGCGACTCAAACGACACGAAAAAACAAGGAGAACTACCATGGGGAACCGTCTAAGACATCTCGTACTGCTTACCTGCATCACCGCGGCAACCGCCTTCGGCAGCACGCTCGCAACTGCCGACACCAGTTCACCTCCCGATCATGCCGGGCTAAAGGGCGAGCATCAGCGCCACAAGGGCCAAAGGGGGCCTCGGCATTTCAGTAAAATGGCCCGGGAACTGGGACTGACCGATCAGCAGAAAACCGAGGCGAAAGCGCTCTTCGAAGGTGGCCGCGCCCAGAACCAGCCGCTCTTCAAGGCTCTGCAGACCGCAAAGCACGAGCTGAGAACGCTGGTGCAGTCCGGCAGCACCGATGAGGCCGGGATTCGGGCGCAGGCAGCCAAGGTAGCCACCGCCGAGGCAGACCTCGCAGTCCAGAGGGCGCAGGGCACCAGGCAATTCCTCGCCCTGCTCACGCCGGATCAGGCCACAAAGCTGAAGGCAATCCAGACCAAACGGGGACTGAATTTCCGGGAACGGATCCCCTGCGGTGAAGACTCCACGAAATGAGGCGTGAGGCATGATGTGCGACGTGTGATAGTAACAAAACACTTACAAACAATCAAAAGCCTCACCACAGAGGACACAGAGGCACACAGAGGAAATCTTAAAACGTAACTATTCAGCACACAGCTAAATCCTGCTGTTCTATACTGTAGGGGCGACCCGGTGGGTCGCCCTGTTGCCAGACCGACCATAAACCTTGTCACGGATTAAAGGAAATCAAAGGCTGGGCGACCGGCACCCAGGCACCCAGGCACCTTGCACTCACAGCACGAAGATTGCGCTTGACGAAGCAGTACGAATGAGCAAAATATACAGACAGATTCACTTGTTTTTACCAGCGGGAGGCGAACATGAAAAAATCCGTTTTTGTTCTCTTTGCTACCACGGTGCTGCTGCTGGGGTATTCCCTGCCGGGGCAGGCGCACCTCAGGGGCGGAGTCTGGATCGGACCGGTTTGGGGGCCGGGTTGGTGGGGGGCGCCCTACGGGTATCCCAACCCTTACTACACGTCGTCGCCGCCGGTCGTCATCCGGCAGGAACCCCAGGAATACATACACCAGCCAGCACCGCAAACCGAGCAGCAGTATTGGTATTACTGCGCTGAGCCGCAGGGGTACTACCCTTACGTGAAAAAATGTCCCAACGGCTGGATGAGGGTGGTGCCAACCCCGGCAGCCCCGCCAGAACCAGAAAGCAAGGAGTGACAAGATGGGAAACCAGATGCAGAGAATCCCGGCATTACTGATGCTGCTGGCGCTTTCCGGATGTGCAACCCTGCCCACGGGTCCAAGCGTCATGGTGCTGCCGACGCCCGGCAAGCCTTTCGAGGTGTTCCAGGCCGAGGAGGCCGCCTGCAGGCGCTGGGCTGAGCAGCAGCTCGGAATGGATCCGCAGGAGAGTTACAACGAGAATGCAGTCTCGGGAGCCGCCGTCGGCACAGCTATCGGGGCTGGGGTCGGCGCGTTGTTGGGCGCCGCATCGGGTCACGCCGGCGCGGGTGCGGCCATCGGAGCCGGAAGCGGGCTTTTAATCGGGAGCGCCAGTGGCGCCGATGCCGGCCAAGTTTACGGCCACCAGGCGCAGCGCCGCTACGACAACACCTACCTCCAGTGCATGTATGCGAGCGGGAACCAGATTCCCGGAACCGTGAGAAGGAACTACCGCCAGCGGAGCATGCCGGCGGCGCCCGCTCCCCCGCCTGGTTACGACAGCGTTCCCCCGGATTATTCCCCGGGCCGCGCACCGGCACAATAGGCTCGCTGTCGCGGACCCCCTTCACTGCAACAGCGGTGGAGGGGGGTTAACGGAGGAGGTGACCGACATGGTACGACGCGTATTCTTGGTGGCAATTACGGCGGTACTTCTCGGCGCCTGCTCCACCTACCACGATACCAGCCGCGAGCGTCTGGCGACCATGACGCAGCGCTACTCCCAGTTCGATCTGGTGATGGCCTGGGAAACCAGCGTCGTCGGAGAGAACACGCTGGTGGAAGGAGCAGTGAAAAACGTCCGCTGGGCCTTCATGTACGATCTGGAGATCTGGGTTTCCGTACTCGATCCTGGCGGAAAGGTGGTGGCACGTTCGGTGAGCTTCGTGATCCCTTTACAGCTGAATATGGACCAATCCGCCGAGTTCAGCCTGAAACTGCCTATCCCTGTCGAGCCCGGCACCAAACTCCGCTTCACCTACAAATACCGGGGCAGCGACGGGGGCGATCATTCCGGATTTGGCCTGGATTCCGCGCTTCCTTGGATGCAGAGTTTCGACGCCGTGGTGCCTCCCGGGAACTGACAAGATAACATCTCTCTCCGCATGTCACTGGAACAGGCACCCAGTTTCAGGTTCCCTCCCTGACTGGCCGGCTATGGCATAATTATCTCGACCAGGGTCATGTCAAGACAGTTGAGCCCGCTTCATGTCGGAACGGCTTTGACCTGAGCCAGAGACTACGTCATGGCGACGCTTTGAGTGCGGTCCCCTTGAAGCAGGTGTCAGTCGCGCACGGCGAGCAGAGACAATTAACCCGAACCAATTCATTGTCAGATCCAGTCATCTAACCTCCGGCCGATTAATGACAGCCATTGTCAAACGGTTGTGATAAAATACAGCCATGACCGGAGCGTTCGGAGCATATCAGGAAGGTGTCGAGAGTCTGACAGGCCTGACCGTCGAGGACGAGGTGCTGAAAGGTCTCTGCGTTCTCTTGAAGAAATCGGTGCAGGCCCGCTGGGCAGCCGTCTACTTCCGCGACCGGGAGCGTCACGGCTTCGACCCCGCCCGCAGCTGCGGGCTGCCGCCACGCTACCGCCACCTGTTCCGGGAACTGCCACTGCCCGCCGAAAAGATCCCGCTTCTGAAGAGCATCCTCCAGAGAAGAAAACACCTGGTGATCTCCA
>DATCHY010000092.1:0-4667 GCA_036508065.1 Geomonas sp.
CCGGGTGGCCGAGGCCGGCAGGTCAAGCCGCTCCTTCAGGGCAAAGAGGCGAAAGAAGTAGCGGTGGGTCCCCGACGGCGGGCAGGGGCCGCCGTACCCCCTTTTTTCCCAGCTGTTCATCCCCTGCTGGGCCCCGCCGGGGACGTGTCCCTGGGGTATCTGCAGGGTGCCGGGGTCTATGTTCCAGAGCACCCAGTGCACCCAGACCCCGGCGGGCGCGTCAGGATCGTCCATCACCAGTGCCAGTGACTTCGCTTCGGGCGGGACCCCCTCAATGGCGAGCGGCGGACTCAGGTTGTCGCCGTCGCAGCTGTATTTGCTGGGGATCGCTTTGGTGTGGACAAATGCAGGGCTCGTCATCCTCATCTCTGTCATGGGCCTCCCCTCCTTGGCTGAGAGCGGTGCAACGGCAAGAATTGCCAGGATAGGGAGCAGCAGCAGACTACCTCGCGCAATACCGGTCATCACCCGTCTCCTTGATAGATTCTTGTTAACTATTCAGCACCAGTAGACGAATCTCCCCAAAGCATAAAGCCTCACCACAGAGGTACACAGAGGAAAATCTAAAACTGATTTATGTTTTAAACAGAAAGACCTTAGCCTTTGGTTTAAGCTTTTCCTCTGTGATCCTCTGTGTCCTCTGTGGTGAGGCTTTGTTTAAATTGCCTTTACCTTGAAGTTTGCTGAATAGTTACGATTCTTGTTGATTCACGAAACCGGGTAACAGCAACAGGGCGGTGCCAATCAGTTACATTGTGGAAGAAGTTCTCATCTGGTATCCCGACAGTGCCGAGACGCATGCAATGCGTCTCTACCCGGCAGAGCCGAAGCTGCCTGTGACTTGTGTAGAGACGCATTGCATGGGTCTCCCAGAGCAAAGCTGCAATGGCCTTCTATCGGACAGTTAAACGCCCGCTCATTTTGCCACACAACCATTCGGCACCGGGAGATTGGTAAATTCTCAAGGCTAAAGTCTACCCCCGGAGGCCTGGAACGCAAGTACCGCGCCATGAACCAATTCGACTGTTGACAGCAGGCCCAATTCCATTTAAGTATGAGGGATGAAAAATAAAAGTGATGCACCGAAAAGAAATAAAGCGGAAATGCCCAGAAAGGGAAAGGACACCGAGTTCAAACCGTTCTGGAGTGCCGACCAGCCCAAAAAGGACGAAACCAAACCGTCCCACGTGGCTGACCAGTCACGGCCCACCGCACGCAAGCCGACCTTGAAAACCGACGGGTCCAAGGACTCAGACCAGCCGGCAGCAATACCGGGACATCCCGCTGCAGCGGCCCGCAAGCCTGCGCAACCGGTCCAGACCAGGGATGCCGGACCCAAGACAGCTGACAGGACGGGGCACCCCGCGGCCGAAGATCGTAAGCCCGGCCAGAGAGCGAACCAGACCAGGGGCACGGAAGCGAGGCCTGCCGCCCGGCCGGGACCGACCGCCACTGCCGGCCGCAAGTACGCTCCCAGAAGCGATCAGGCGTCCGATACCGAAGCTGCGCCGAGCGCGAGGGTCGAAAAAGCCTGGGACGCCGCTCCCAGGCCCGCGGGAAGACCGGGCCACATAGCCCCTGCCGAGCCGAGAGCGCACCAGAGGCCCGGCCAGGAGGGCGATGCCGAGCAAAGGCCGAACCTCCGCTCCGGCCAGACCCTGGAACTCAAGATAGCCGCAACGACCAACGAGGGTTTCGGCGTCGCCATGCACGAGGGAAAGCGGGTGCTGGTCGCCGGCGGACTCCCCGGAGAACAGCTGGTGGCGAGGGTGACCTACGTCGGGCGCCGCGAGGCGTTCGCCAGCACGCTAAAATGCATCAAGACCTCCCCGGACCGGCAGCCCTCGCCTGCCTGCCACCTGGGTAAAATCTGCGACGGCTGCGGCCTGATGCAGATGCGCTACCCCGCCCAGCTCGTCTGGAAAAAGAGCCTGGTGGCAAGGGAAATCCGCAAGTACCCGTCGCTCGCAGACACGGTGATTTACGACACCATCGGTTCGCCCAAGGAACTCAACTACCGGAACTCCGCGAAGCTCGTGGTCGCCGGCAAGTTCTCCGACCCCGTGATCGGCATCTACCGGCGCAACACCCACGAGGTGCTGGAGATCGACGACTGCCCCCTGCACCACCAGCTGATCAACAAGGTGGTCAAAGCGGCGAAGACCGGCATCAAGAAGGGCAAGGTGCCGATCTACAACCAGAAGAGCGAGATGGGGCTGTTGCGCTACCTGGTGGTCCGGGTGGCCGAGCCGAGCGACCGGGTCATGGTGGTCCTGGTCACGAGCGATCAGGGCTACAACGAGATGCACCACCTGGCCAAGCACATCCAGCAGGCGGTCCCCGAGGTCGCAGTCGTGGCGCAGAACATCAACAACTCGACCGGCAACGTGATCTTCGGCCACAAGGACCGCTTCATCACCAAGGCCCAGACGCTGCGCGCCTACCTCGGCGAGAAGAGCTTCTCCCTGTCGCCGCACTCCTTCTTCCAGGTGAACAGCGGCGCCGCCGAAATCATCTACGAAAAGGTGCGCGAGCTTGCGGCGCTGAAAGGGACCGAGCGGGTCATTGACGTCTACTGCGGCATCGGGGGGATTTCGCTGTTCCTGGCGGCCCAGGCGCGCGAAGTCGTGGGGATCGAGTTCGTGGAGGCGGCGGTCGCCGACGCCACGGAGAATGCGGCGCTGAACCGGGCCGGCAACTGCCGGTTCGAGGCCGGTGACGCGGTGCATCTGCTCGACGAGATCGGTGCGGAAGGCGGCGCGGACCTGATCGTCCTCAACCCGCCGAGGAAGGGGTGCGATGAGAAGGTGCTGCAGAGCGCCGCGGCGCTCAAGCCGGCGCGCATCATCTACGTCTCCTGCTCGCCGGAGACGCTGTCGCGCGACCTGGACATCCTGTCGCGTCTCGGCTACCGGACCCTGCAGGTCCACCCGGTGGACATGTTCCCGCAGACCATCCATGTCGAGGACGTGGCACTTCTGGAAAGAATCGAGGCATAGAACGCGGGGCGGGTTGCGAGACCCGCCCTGTTTTTTGGTCCGTCCGGGTTCGGAACAGCGCGGGCTGCGAACCCGCCCCTACGCAAAGACCTGTTGGTAAACGACATGGACAGTATCATCGCCAGGCTGAAGTCCCTTTTCCCCGAACCGCTGCACGGCCGGCTGTTCCTGGTCGGCGGCATGGTGCGCGACATCCTCCTGGGCGTGAAGTGCCAGGATATCGATCTCGCCGCTGCAATCCCTCCTCACGACTTGGCCGCCCTCGGCTTCCGCCTGGTTGAATCGAAAAGCACCCCCAACATCTACTTCTGGTTCAGCAAGGAACTCGGCAAGGTCGAGGTGACCTGGCTCCCCTCGACTGACGCGCTGCTCGGTGACCTGAAGCGCCGCGACTTCACCATGAACGCCATGGCGATGACCCTGGACCGGACCGTGTACGACCCGCTGGGAGGCCAAAAGGACCTGGAGCACAGGGTCCTGCGCACCTGCAGCGCCACCAGCCTCGGAGACGACCCGGCCCGCATCTTCCGCGCCTTCCGCTTCGAGTGCGACGGCTGGCGCCTGGACCGGGACGCCGAGCTCGTCCTCTCCGGCCGAGACTGGTCCGACGAGCTCGGCCGGCTCCCGGTCGAGCGCTTCTCCCAGGAGATGCTGAAGTCGCTTGCCAAGCCCGACCCGAGCCGCTTCCCGCGCCGCCTGCTGCAGTTCGGGGTCGGCAGAGCCTTTCTCCCCGAACTATTCAGGATGCCCGAGATTCCGGCCGGCCCTCCGCAGCACCACCCCGAGGGGGACCTTTTCACCCACTCGATGCAGGTTCTGGAGCGGATGGCGCTCAAGACTACCGATCCGACCGCCCGGTTCTGCGCCCTGTTCCACGACCTCGGCAAGCTTTCCACCCCGAAGGAACTCCTCCCGAAGCACCACGGGCACGACCGGGCCGGCTCTCTGGCCGCGGAACCGTTCTGCAAGAGGCTCCGCCTGCCGCTTGCGCTGCAGCGGGCCCTGCAGGCCACGGCCAGGCTGCACATCACGGCGAACCGCTGGGACGAGCTGAGGGATTCCACCAAGATCCAGCTCGCCCTGGATGCCCTGAAGTCGGGGATCGCGGAGTTCCTGCCGCTCGTCGTGGCGGCTGACTGCGGGGGGGTGATGCCTGGCTGGGAAATTACACTGCGGGTGGCCTCGCTCAACACGGCGCAACTGGGGATCGACCCGGCCTGCTTCCAGGGCGACCAGGTCGCGCCGGAGAAATGCCAGCAGCTCATCATGCAGCGCCGCGTCGAGGTACTCAGGAAGGGATAGCTCGTCTTTTCATTTCGGAGACTGACACCAGACAAGGTCAAAACCAGGACACGGATTGAACGGATGATACGGATAACGGCAGATCAACCTGAATTCTTTTTATGCGGAAAGGATTTTGGTTAATCTGCCGTTATCCGTTCAATCTGTCAAATCCGTGTGCTGATTTTGATCTACGAGATTTGTTTCGGCTCCGCCGTCTTTTTCCGCCTCTTCAACCCTATCTTCAGGATCGAGCTGTCGTAGATCATGTCAAACATGTGGTCGATCTTGAAGAAGGTGGCGAGGACCGCGGGATCGAAATGGGCCCCCGGATTGATCCGATCGTCCCCCTCCCGGAAGACGCGCATCGCCTCCTCGTGGCTCATC
>DATCHY010000093.1:0-3727 GCA_036508065.1 Geomonas sp.
CAGGAGGTACACATATTTATCCTAGCGGCATCGATGGCAGAATTTACCAGCGTTTTACCAAGGAGGGAATCGAAGCCAAAAGCTTAAGACTGTGGATTTAACCGAGCTTTGGATCAAAGGCTTAAACCACAGAGGGTCACGGAGGATCACAGAGGAAATCTAAGCCAAAAAGCTTACGACTCTTGGTCTTAGGCCTATACTCGTCTTTGTTTTTCCTCGTATTTACCTCTGTGACCCTCTTAAGTAACTTACACTAAGTGGCTGTTATTGCGTCGGTTATTGTTTGAGCTTTGATTAATGTAAAGCCAAGTTCTTGGGCTCGCTTTTTCAGGTTTTGTATCACACGGGACTTATAACGCTGCTCATAATAATCTTGTCCAACATCAGTGTATTCGGTCCCGTATTTCAACATGCTGTATACCAGCCGGGCCGTAGTAGAGTCGATGCCATCGATCTTGGTAAGGTCGACGCCGGTCACACGGAATAGCTCATTTTTTAGATTGAACTCAGGCGCCTTGTTTTGAGCCCTGGATGACTTGCCAGCCTTATTCGCCGGCGGTTGCAGGTTGTCCGATGTATTTGAGTCAAAACTGGCCAAAAGAGTTTCTATTTCACAATCACAGGCAGCGATTTGAGCCTGATAGAACTCGAACGTCTGAACGGCCTGTTTCAAGCTGAAGAGGTGCTCGGGACGATAATTGCCTTGCAAGGACTTGGCAATGGTCTCGACGCTGTTCTTGCAGCGATTGTCCCTCATGCCGGCCAGCACCTGAGTATCCCGCTCGCCGTCTAGTATCGCCTTGATAATACGCATACCGGTAACTCCGGTTATGTCGCTTACTACGTTGTGCAGAAGAAGATTCATCTGAGTCAGAGCTTTCTGCATATGCTGAATTTGGGCAGATGAATAGCGCACTTGGTTCATTCGGTGGCGAATGTAGGCTCGTAGCTCACAAATCTGCTCCGGCGGTCTGAACGCACCCTCCAGAAGGCCATAGGTGTGTAACTGCTGGATCCACTGGCAGTCCAACACATCGGTCTTTCTGCCAGGGACGTTTTTCACATGACGTGCGTTCACAAGCTTCACGTCTAGATCACGTGATTCCAGAACCTCGAACACTGGAATCCAGTAGGTGCCGGTTGATTCCATAGCGACCGTTGTGACACCACAGGAAATAAGCCAGTCAGCCAAGCAGTACAGGTCGGCAGTGAAACACTCAAATTCTCGAACAGGATTGTCATCAGCACCCTCTGGTACAGCGACGTAATGGCTCCTTGAACCAATGTCGATCCCGGCTGCATTGAGGTTCAAGCGTTGAAGGTGCTTTGGTAACTGCATTTTCCTTTTATCCGTCAGCTTTGATTTTACCACGGTCCGCCCTCCCTGCGAAAAATAGGGGATGTCGAATTTGGCTCTCTCTTAAACGGGATAGCAAATGCTTCACCAATGATATAGCCGCTCATCCCCCGGACCACGCTCTGTGACGGGCACAAGGCACCATTGGCGTTCCGGCCTCAATCTTTCGACTGCCGCCGAAAGGATAACGAAAAACGGAGGCCAAAATCAAGTTACTTATTGATACGGGGCCGCCACGGCGGCGTGGGACGCTCTGTGGTGATGCCTTTGATTCAAATGTCTCAGGACTAAAAGAATCACCGAGGGCGGTGCAGGAGGCTTACGCCTTGCGCAGCAGCCCCTCGGCCACGACCTCGGCGACGTCCCTCACCCTTACCGCGCCGGCACCCCGGTCCTTCAGGCCGTCCTCGATCATGGTCATGCAGTAGGGGCAGGCGACGCATACCGTGTCTGGGGAACCCTGCAGCGCCTCGTCCACGCGCGCGTGATTCACCCGGTCCCCGATGAACTCCTCCATCCACATGCGCCCTCCCCCGGCACCGCAGCAAAAGGAATTCTCCCGGTTGCGCCCGATCTCCTGGGGAGCCGCCCCGGTGGCGGCCTCGATCAAGCCGCGCGGCGCGTCGAAGATGCCGTTATGCCGGCCGAGGTAGCAGGGGTCGTGGTAGGAGATCTTGCCGAGCCCTTCGGCCCCGCCGTTCATCTGGATCCGTCCCTGCTGCAAAAGCTCCGCAATCAGCTCGGTGTGGTGCTGCACCTCGAGCTCCAGGCCGTACTGGCGGTAATCGTTCTTCAGGGTGGTGAGGCAGTGCGGGCAGAGCGTGATCACCTTGGTCACCCCGCGCTCGCGAAACTGGGCGACGTTTTCCTGTGCCATCCGGTCGAAGAGGAACTCGTTACCGAGCCTTCTGAGGCTGTCGCCGCAGCACTTCTCGTCCTTGCCGAGGATCCCCCAGGAGACGCCGGCCGCGTCCAGCACGGTGGCGAGCGCCACGGTGACATGCTTGGCCCGGCTGTCGAAGGAGCCGGCGCACCCGACGTACAGCAGGTACTCGGTCTCTCCCGCGACAAAGGGGCGCACATCCATGGTGGAAACCCATTTGCTCCGCTCGCCCGGGGCGATACCCCAGGGGTTCGAGCGCTGCTCCATGTTCTCGAACAGGTTCAAAAGCTCCTCGGGGAAGCGCGCCTCGGTCTCCACCAGGTGCCTTCTCATCTTGATGATCTTCGGCATCTGCTCGATCAGCACCGGGCACGCCTCCATGCAGGCGCCGCAGGTGGTGCAGGCCCAGATGGCATCCTCGGTGTTGGTCCCCTCCCCTTCCGGCCCGATCAGCGGCAGGGTCCCCTTCCTGCCGTCCCTCAGGGCCGGGCCGTTCTGAAGCAGGTTCACCTTGATGGCATGCACGATCTGACGCGGGTTGAGCGGTTTGCCGGTAACCGCCGCCGGGCATACGTTCTGGCAGCGACCGCACTCGGTGCAGCTGAAGCTGTCGAACAGGTCCTTCCAGGAGAAGCGTTCCACGCTCCCCACGCCGAACTGCTCCCCCTTGGCGAAGTGCTCCCGCGGCTGGGTGTTCGGCCTCTCCAGGTTCGCCAGGTAGCAGTTGGGTATGGCGGTGAGGATATGCATGTGCTTGCTGTGCGGAAGATAGCAGATGAAGGCAAGCAGCACCGCCGCGTGCAGCCACCAGAAAAAGAGCACCAGCGGCCCGAGAAGGGAGCCGAAGGGCGCCAAAAGAGTCGCGACGAGGCTCGATACCGGCATCGCAGACGCGGCGGGATTCACCCCCTGGGCGATGAGCGCACCGTGCATCCCGAGGTAGGCAACCATCAGGAGCGCTATGAAAGTAAGGATCAGGAACCCCTCGGGGCTCTTCCCCTTCACGTAAATGCTGTCAAGGTAGGCGGGCCTGAAGAAGAGCCGCCGGGCAAAGGAGAAGGAAACCGCCACCAGCGTCATGAGCGAAACCAGATCGAAGGCGAGCAGCAGCCCATGGTGCACTCCCTCGGGAAGGAGGTCGAGGCTCGCGGACGGGAAGACCCCGTTGGCAAGGAACTCGCCATTGGCCAAGGTGAGTATCATGAAGGACCAGAAGATGACGAAGTGGTTGAGGCCAAACGGCTTTTTGAGGACACGCAGCTGCCCGAAGGCGTAGACCAGCATCTCCTGCAGGCGGCGGACCGGTTGGTCGAGCCTTTGCTCCGGCTGTCCCAGCAGGACCAGGGAGAAGCGCCGGTACATGCTATAGCAGAAAAAGGCCAGCGAGGCCACCAGGAGCGGGGCGAAAAAAGCGGGGTGCGGCATCATGGGAAACCTCTTTAGGGACAACGGCGTTGAGTCGTTAAGTCGTTAAGTCGTTAAGTCGT
>DATCHY010000094.1:0-4071 GCA_036508065.1 Geomonas sp.
GAGGTCCTGAACGGGCAACGGCAGTTGCAAAACATCTGGACCCTGCAGACCGGGATCGAGACCTCGGCGATTCCCTATCTCTGGCTCAAGGGAACACTCTTCTACAACAACATCTGGAAGATCCAGACCTTCGACAGACAGCTCCGAGGGATCGTACTGCGCGAGCACATCAGGCAGGGAGTCGACCTGGAGTTTCGCACCTCTCCGCTCTACGGCCTTGCCCTGACCGGCGGATACACCTACATCGACGCCTGGGACAAGCAGAGCAAGGCAGAACTGACGTCAGGCGAAAGCGGCCCACGGCAGGGTCTCAAGCTGGGGCTCAACTACGATAACAGCGCGATCGGACTCCTCGCCGCGCTGACCGGCAACTATGCCCAATGGAACCAGCCGTCGCTCCCCGCGCACGACTCGGCGGTGATCTGGGACCTGCATCTCACCCAGAAGCTCTTCCCCCGCGAGGAGACGTCGCCCGAGCTCTTCTTCTCCGTCCGCAACATCTTCAACGACGACCAGTACCAGATCGATATCCATGCCAACAACCCCCGTTGGTTTGAAGGCGGAGTGAGGTGCCATTTCTGATGCGCATACTCATCCTCTGCATAGCTTTCACGCTGTCGAACCTGCTGCCTGCCCGGGCTGCCGACGTTCTGATCCTCCAATCGAGCCGCAGTCACTGCTATACCGAGGCATTGCGCGGTTTCCATGCCGGCTGCAAGGGGACGGATCAGACCGTCGTTCTGAGCGACTTTGCCGAGGTCGATGTGGATCGCATGGTGAAAGAGGAACGGCCGAGACTGGTTTTGGCGGTGGGCGACAGGGCCCTGGAGGCGGCCAGAAGGATCCGCGAAGTTCCGGTGCTGGCACTCTTGGCGCTTTCGCTTAACTTCCAGAAACATGCGCCGGACAACATCGGCGGCATCTCCATGGTCGCCGCCCCCGAGCAGTATCTGAAGCTGTTCAGTTCCATGGGGGTGAATAAGATCGGCGTGCTTTACGACCCGGCGAAGACGGGACGCTATCTGAAGCGGGTTGAACATCTCTCGAAGCAACGGGGGCTTGACCTGGTGACGGAGTCCGTAGCCAGTCCCCGCGAGATCCAGGCAAAGCTGGACAAGATCAAGGGGCGCGTGGACGTGCTCTGGATGCTGCCGGACACCACCGTCTTCACGGCCGTGAACATGGAAGCATTCATCCTCTTCTCGATGGACCACAACGTGCCGGTCGTCACCTTTAGCAGCCAGTACCTGAAGAAAGGCGCAGCCGCTTCTCTTGACGTAGACTATTTGGACATCGGCGTTCAGGCCGCAGAAATGGCCGTCTCCATGCTGAACGGCGGGGCACTGCGCAAGGTTCCGGTAGTAGACCCCCGCAAGATCATTCTCCACACCAATGACAGCGTTATCCGCAAACTCTGGGACAGGCTTTGAGAGTCAGGCCGGTACCAGTCCCTGACACACCAAACAAAAAAGGCACTCAGCTGACATAGCCAAGTGCCGCCGCATACCTTTTGCGCGTCAGGGCGATGGCCCGACTGCAAGGAGTCGCCAAGGCTCAGGAGGTCCCTGCTGAAAAGGTTGTTGGATTTGCGGCTAGGCCGGGAGGCAGCACCCTCCTGCAAGATTGCAAAAGCGCGCTCCGCATAGGATCAACTTCCTTGATCAGACCTCAATCCTGAATTCCGCACCATCCCCCGTATTGCGCACGGTGAGTCTCCCATCCATATTTTTCTCGATAATGGCTTTTGCCATGTATAATCCGATCCCGGTTCCTTTGTCCGGACCCTTGGTGGTAAAATACGGGTCGAAAACCTTATCTATGACATCTTCTGATATGCCTCCGGCATTGTCCGCAATTGTTACCACGGACCGGTCATTTTGCTTAAAAACAGTGATCCTAACA
Source organism: Geomonas sp. (assembly GCA_036508065.1). GTDB lineage: Bacteria > Desulfobacterota > Desulfuromonadia > Geobacterales > Geobacteraceae > Geomonas. Next base: position 1,903 of record DATCHY010000094.1, read on the forward strand.
ACCCGCTGCCTGTCGATCTTGCTCCCTTCAAAGGCATCCTTGCAATTGAGAAGGATATTAAGCAGCACTTGCGAATATTCGTGCGCATATCCGTTGACGTCAGCATCATCCATTGCAGTGACCTCAATTTTGATATTCAGGTTTTCCAGGCTCGGTTCGACAAGAGATAAAGTCTTGGCGACAGCCTGACGTACCTTGAACCGAACCTTCTCCTTCTCCGGTTTAAAGTAGTTTTTGAAATCTTCAATGGTTTGCGACATATGGAATATCACTCCCATGGCTTTCTTGACATTGGCCTCAAGGCTTTCCTTGTTAAATTCGTCACGACCATAGGTCATCTTTAGTTCCTGTACGATTAACCCCAGCGTGTTGAGCGGCTGACGCCACTGATGGGCGATATTACCGATCATTTCTCCCATGGCGGCCTGACGGCTCTGCTGTATCAAGATCTGATCCTTTTGTCGTGAATCCGACACTGCCTCTGCAACACGTCGTTCCAGATGCATGTTGAGTTCTTGCAGCAGGAGCTGTTTTTCGGCCAATGCCTGCTCGGCAAGCTTTCGATCAGTTACGTCGCGGGCAATGCCAAGCAGTGAAACGATCTCTCCTGCATCATTTCGAAAGGGCACGACATGGGCGTCCAGCCAGACATGCCTTCCTTTGAGCTCCGCCTCGTACTCGAGATTTCCGGACACCCCATGAAAAACATCGTTGCTGAGCTTTACAAAGGCATCGCGATAGCCAGTTTCTATCAGAGTGAGCATCGGCTGGCCTAACAGGGCGTCCGGAGAATCTGCGTATTTTGCAATGGCTGGGCTGATGAAAAGTATGCGGCCGTCGTGATCCAGGCGAAAGATGATATCCGGCACCGCCTTGACAATCGAGTCCATGATTTCTTCGCTGGACTTCAGCAGGATCAGGGTGCTGTCGGCCACTTCCCGGGCAACGAGCTGGACTTTCCAGGTCTTGAAGATGGTGAGGACGACAAAGTTCAGCACCACCAGAGCGGTCGGGAATAGCGGTGAAAGCAGATAGCCCCGTGCCCGGAAGATAAGCCACATGCCGAGCCAGCTGCCGGCCAGCAATGTCGCGCAGACGGCCGCGCTTGGCAGAATCTTCATCCTGGCAACGGCCAGGCCGGTGCATGCCGCGACCAGCAGCCCGACCAGGACTTCCCACAACAGAAATTTACCGGTCCGGACCATCTGTCGGCCGGCAAGCAGATTGTCCAGCACCTGGGCATGGATTTCAGCATGGTTATGGACCGGTCTGGTGGAGGTCTGATAGGTAGGCTCCAAGCCGGCGGCCGACGAGCCGACGAGGACGATCTTGCTCTTGAGCTTTTCCGGTGGAAGTTTCCCGCCCAGCAGGTCGCCGGCGGAAACCTGCGGTGCTGCATCAGCCCGGCGGGAGAACTGCACGATCATGTTCCCCTGACTGTCGACCGAAATAGACCTGTCGCCCACCATGAGATCAAGACCGCCGCTGATTTCCCTCCGGTGAATCCCGATCTGGCTGCTCTTTGCGTACTGCATCAGTGTTGCCAGCGCCAGTGAGGGATAGAGCCGGTCCTCAAACCGGATCAGCATCGGCACCCGCCGCAGGATGCCATCGGCATCCGGGGTTGCGTTCAGAAAACCCGAGCGCGTCACCGCCCCGGAGAACAGTTGACGGTTGCAGACAACGCCCTGAGCCGTAAAAAAGGGGAGCCGATCCCGAACCGCTTCGGGCACGCCGATCCAGACAATGCCCGGAGGATGCAGTCCGCATGGCGTCTGCTGTTTCGGGTTGTTCCTGAACAAAAACTCGTACCCGAGGACAAATGGCCCCTTGGCAAGAGTATCGGCCAGGTTTTTATCGTGGTCCTGCAGATCGGTCGGGACGCCTGAGGTGTCAATGTGGCGGCCGGGTTCGCGGTCGATGCCGGCTGGCAGGATCCCGGCGGAGGTGCGGTCGGGTTCGGCCAGGATCAGGTCCAGTCCAATACTGGCGGCACCCGATGCGTTTATAGTGCGGAGCAACTGCGCCAGGCGGTTGCGCGGCCAGGGCCATTGGCCATAACGGGCCAGGCTTTTTTCGTCGATGTCAACAATGACGATTGAACCCGATGCAGGCTTTGCCTGCGCAAGGTTCATGAAGACATCGAGTGTTCTGTTGTTTGCGGAGTTG
>DATCHY010000095.1:0-9273 GCA_036508065.1 Geomonas sp.
TCCGTATGTGCGGGGGATCCAAAGAAGACAGCTACGAGCGGCGCACGCGGGTCCCTGCCGGCAGCCTCATCCTCGCCTATGAAACGAATGGCTGCAAGCTCCAGCCCGACCTCGGCTACTCTTGTTGTTAGCAGACTTTTAAACTCGTCTCGCCGACCCGCATCCGAGCCGAGCATAAGTATTTGGTATTGTCCTGATGCCATTACCGTCGCCTCATCGTTCCGCGAGTCCAGCGGCAGTCTCGATCCAGCCGCCGATATTTTGGCGTCCATTCTGTGCCGTAAAATCATATCTCATACAGTGAGTGGAGAGTTTTACGACGTTGGCATCAATTGGGGCGGGGAACCATAGGTCACTCTCGGGAATGGCGAGCGTGTAATCGCTGTATTTAACCCATTTATCGCCCTTTCTCTCGGCAAGGTAAATTCCCTTTTCGGACCTGTACACGCCCATGTAGGCTAGCGGGTCAGGGCCTTTTACAGCGACAACTCCCTCCTTGTTCTTCACGCAATGAATGTCGACTGACAATAAACCATTTCCCTTTATTATGCTGCGGGCGATTTCGTATCTGACCCAGCGTCGGCTCCAGGTGTTGGTACCCGTAAGCACACAAGTCACTGAGGTATTGTTTAACCCTGCTCGAAGGAAAGTCTTGAGAGATTCTTCGCTCTCCTTCTTGGAGGCTTCGAACACGCTACTATCGAAAAAACCGCGGCTGACCTGATCCTCAGGCTTGACTACCCAGCTGTTCCGAACATTCCAGGCGCGCCAGACGTCGGGCAGATAGTGAAACGAAAAAAAGTTCTTCTCATTGGTTTCGTCCTCCAAAAGCGTCGTTCAGGGGCAAGAGTGCCGGTTTCACAACCTAACACGCCGAGATAGATGTTGCAATCTGAGAAATCCAACCAATCCCTGCCTAACGAAGCAAGGGTGAGGCGCGGTAGGGCATTGCCTTCACTCATATTTAACGGATCAAATGGAAATAAATTTGGTACATCGATTGACTGCAAGGATGGATGGACAAAAATGCCACTCAGAGTGCCACTTGAAATGGAACAGGAGGTTAAGTGCAGTGCTTAACCTCCTGTTATTGTGGGTGGAGATGAACGGGATCGAACAGTCGACCTATGCGTTGCAAATGGCCGGTCTAGGCTTTTGCCCTTTTGATCGGGATAACATTCTCTGGTAACTCTGGGAAAAGGGGGCCGCCGATTATCTCCACCAGCTTGTCGCGCCAAAGGGTGAGGGCGTTTTCAATCTGCCGCCGATATTTGTGCTGGTCATAATTCCGCGCGGTTCCTTCCTTGGCATGGTTCAGGATCGCCTCGGCCGCATTGGTAGTGATTCCGTCAATGTCGCTCATGAAAGTACGGCAGGTTCTGCGCAGATCATGGGCGCCCCAGGGGGGAAGGCCGAAATAATCGTTCTTCCGTAGCATGTGGCCCAGGGCGTTGATGGCGATGGGCTGGTTTTCCAGGGGAGACTCGAATATGAGTCCCGATTTCGTCCCGATGATTTGCAGGGATTCGGGGACAAGATAGACCGTGTGGTCGGTCCGGTTCACGTCCAGCCGTGCCTTGGTCCGGTCCTTAGGGAGAGTCCACCAATTGCCGGCAATTTCGGAGGAATTTAGGCCCAAAACCTCGGAGGGGCGTTGACCAGTAAGCAGCATTAGGCGCAAGGCATCCTTTGATTCCCGGCTCCCCATGCCGGCCTGCAGCGATTTCCATAGGTGCCTGATCTCGTCCTCGCTTAGCGTCCTGCTCTTGAAGGTGGGATCCAGCTTGCTTCGTACCGGCTTTGACAGGAAGCTCTTGACATCCGCCAGAATGAAAGGATTGGCGCGAACCATGCCACGGGGCAGAGCGTAGCCGAACATGGGGCGAGCCGTCCTCAAAAGGTTGCGCGCCGCCGCCGGCGACCTGGCCGCGACGGTTTTCAACAGCTTGGATGCTTCTTCACAGGTTATGCTGGAAACCTTCCTTTCCCGCCACCCCTTGAAATCGTCAACGGCTCCGGCCTTGCCCGTGCCAAGCAGTATGCGCTTAATGTAGTAAACCGACTTCTCTACGAGTTGTCCCTCCACGTTATTGGCGAGGTACTCCATGGCTAGCTGGTCAAAGGTCAGCTCACTCCTGCGCGCCTCGGCTGCTTCTTTCTTTTCGGCCAGGGGATCAATGCCGTTTTTGACCTGCTTCCTGGCGTCCTCGAATTTCCCCCTGGCGGTTTCCAAGGTAACCTCGGGATAGCACCCCAAGCTCAGCTCCCTGCGCTTGCCGTCGAACGCATAGGCATACAGCCAGGTTTTGGCGCCTGAAGGCATCACGCGGACCGTGAAGCCGTTCCCCTCTCCTCTGACATATTTCTTATTCTCGGGTTTGAGTTTCCTAATCATGACGTCGGTAAAAGTCGTCACCTTCATGTTTTTCCCTCTCCGGTTTTACTACGGCAGGGGGAAGTCCGTGCCGTAGTAAATGCCGTAGTAAAATCTTGCGCTAGGGTGAATATGCTTGAAACGCCATGAATAGAAAAATACAGTTAAACATCTTATTTGTCAAGTAGTTATAGGACAAGATGAACTGCGTTGAGGCCCGCTGAAATGGGGGGAAATGAGTTTATTTTGAGCTACGAATCCATAGGTCGGGCGTTCGAATCGCTCCAGGCGCACCATAAAAAACGAGGGGTCAGGCACATGCCTGGCCCCTCGCTCGTCTTTGCGCATAGATAAAACCTCTCCTGATTCATCCCGGTGCCACCCCTTGCCCCTGAAATCTGCCCTCAGGAAAATACTCCCTGCCTAGCCTGTTATCAGGTACTCAAAGTATCGCGTTATGGCTATTTGCAATTATTGCACTTTAGTAGACTTCATTTCGCAATAATGATGATTTCACCTGATGACTCTGAGTTTCGTATCAAGTTTTGGAACTTGTTTCTGGAAGCAGATGACTGGTTCTGCGGAGAGGGGTCTCCCGGCCAGGGGGCGTCATCTGACTGCGAATGGCCGCAGAAGCACACGTCTCGCGGTCGGGCAGCGGAAGGCGCGGAAGAAGGGGTTATATGGTCGCTTGCGGTTTCGGAGGGGGGATGACGCATGTTGAAGCGTGCGGGCCGGTTATTCAGCCGCGAAGTGCCTTTGATTCAGGTGCTGGACCGTTTCTGTTTGGGAGGTAGCTAGATCTGGCCTACTTCTTATCAGAAAGCGTGTCGGTGGGGAACCATGATTCGAGATACTTTCCTTCGGTGTCTATCTTGTTCACATAGCGCTTAACCTGGCCAGTTCTGGTGTCGATCAGGAACACGGCCTGCTGGGTGAGGGCCTCCTGCCGCTTCAGGTCGAATGCGGTGTAGGTGCCCTGAAAGAGCTGATACCTACCGTTGTCAGCCGAGGGCGCCTCCTTGCGCGCGCCGCTCACCTCTGCAAACGCCAATCCCGGAAAGATCAATGCGAATCCAACAAGAATAACTCCGTAGTTCATATTACCCCCGGTCATTTTTTCGAAACCACTTCGACTCGCTCACTCTCGAGGCCGTCGTCGTCGAGCGCTGCCACGAAGAGGTCGACCTCTCCCTTCATGTTCTCCAACTGGTAGGAATTCGTCACGACGCTGGCGGCCTTCGTGATCAGCCCCATGAAATTCTTCTTGTAGACGTTATAGGTCCTTACATCCTTCTCGCTGCTCGGCCCCCAGCAGACCACGCGTTTCCCGTCCTTCACCTCGATCCGCACGTCCTGCAGTTTCACGGGAAGCGGCTTGGTTCCGGCGTTCACGGCCGGGGTCAGGGGACTGGTCATATCGTCATCATTCACGGCCTTTATGGCGTAAATGTATTCGGTCCCGTTCTTCACACCACTGTCGGTGAAGGAGATCCCTTTCGCACGATCGATCATGACCACGACCGGGTTGTCCGGTTGGCCGCGGTAGATCTCGTATGCCTTGATCTCGCTTTCGGGGCTCTTGTCCCAGCTAAGGGAAATCTTCCCGGCCTCTCCGGAAACGGCACGCAAATTCTTGGGAACTGCCGGGAGGTACTTGGTGGTGGCGGAAACCGGTTCAGACGTGGGACTCTCGCCACCAGTGGCGTCGTAACAGCTTATCCTGTAGAAGTAGGTCTTGCCGTCCCCCAGCATCTTCTTGTTGTCGTCGGTATGGGAATTCTTCTTGTAGGAAACATCGGCAATCTTCTGGAGTGGTGCATCCCGCTCTTCGCTCCTGTATACGAGATACCCCTTGATGCCATCCTTATCTGTGCCTGCAGTCTGCCAGTTGAGCGTGATCTTCCTGAACCCGCCGCCGGAGGCGGTCATGCCCGCAGGGACCGGCAATCTGCCCTCTGTGGTGACCGGTAACGGCTCAGACAGGGCGGTCTCGACCTTCGCGTCGTCGTAGGCGGTTATCCCGTACCAGTAGGCCTTGGATATCTCAGGGGCCGTGTCGGTGTGGGAAAAGGCTTTTCTCCCCGAAACCGTCGCGATTTTCTTGAAGTTGTCATGCCCGTTCTCGGACCGGTAGACATGGTAACCCTTGACGGCTTCATTCTCGGCGGTATCCCATTGCAAGGTAACCTCGCGCTTCGCCAGTCTCTCCAACCGCAAACGGCCGGCGGACAGTGGCGACACATTCATGGCTGTGGAAAATTCACTTTCCACCTTGCCGCTGTTGAACGAGGTCACCGCGTATGAGTAAACGGGGCCTTCCTTTAGCCCGGAGTCCGTGTAGCGCGTGTCATTCTGTGAACAATTCGCTATCTCCTGGAAGTCGCGGTCGCCGGTTTCCTTGCGGTAGACCTTGTATCCGGCGATCACGAGTCTGCTGTCGTTCCCCTCGACCTGACGCGGACGCCAGACCAGTTGCGCCGCCTTTATTTCTGAAGAGGCGGTCAGCAGGATTGGCGGCTGGGGCGCCACTGAGGTCCTCCCCACGGCGGTCGCGGAAAACTCGCTTTCCATCCCTGCGGCAGTCATGGACTTCACCCGGTAGTAGTAGGCTTCGTTCACCTTCAGGTTCTCGTCCGTGTACGACGGTTCCGTGCAGCTGGCAATATGGGCGAAAGGGCCGCGGTCGCTGTAGGCCCGGAAGACCTTGAAACCGGCGGCCTGGGAAGCGCCGGGCACCATCCATTTGAGCCGCACCTTGCTGGAAGTCCCGCTCAGTTCAATGGAGGCGGGTGGCAAGGGCGCCTTTTCCACCGTGGCGGCTTTAAGCGGCTCAACAGGGTGTTCTCCCGCTTTTGCGATGATGTCCGCCGTGATCTTCTGGGACCGTGCGGCCAGCTCATAGTCGGCCATCCGGATCGTTTCATCATACGCGGTCTTCCCCGTCCGGACGTTCAGGAGCCGGACCTCCACGTCCATCGCGCCGTCGACGCGCGTTACGCTGCCGGATAACACAAAATCGAGACCGGATTTACGCCCGATATTGTAGAGGTCTTCGTTTGACAAGGTGTTAATGCGCAGTCCTTCGAGCTCGATGGTGCTTTCGAGCTTGCGTCGCTCGGCGATCTCGAAAAAACCGGCCCTGTCGAGATTGCTGGACAGAAGGGAGGTCAGGTTCTCGGCAAATGACATGGCCTCCAGGTTCTTCGCGATGATCGGGAAGCAGCCGAGCTTGGGGCTGATACTCATGTCGGAGGCAAGACATGAGCCGCTCCAGATAAAGAAGATGCTGAAAAGGACTGCCGATAATCTAGCTGCCATAAATATTTAACCTCATAACCTCGTCTGGCTCTGCGCCTGAGGCGCCTCGTATGCCGCCTGTCGCCGTTTTTGGCGACCGAGGCATGGCTCCTCTTCTGCCCTGCACTGCGCACCGCCGGCGGCAGCCTCTGTGCCTAAAGGGACTTTACGGTGGGGTCCGGAACCGGCCTGACATCGGGAGCCGAGACCGGCCTGACATCGGGGGCCGGAACCGGCCTGGCATCGGGAGCCGGAACCGGCCTGGCATCGGGGGCCGAGACCGGCAGCGTGCGTACCGCTTCAGTTATGACTGGAGTGGTGCCGCCGCTCGTCAGGTTGCCCACCGGGTCGATCGCCGGGTTGTGGGCGGTTTTTTCTAGCGCAGCCCCTTCGGGGGCCGATTTCTCCGCCGCTGCCTTTTCCTGGGAGATTACCTTCAACAGGCGATCTATCTCATTCCTCGAGTTCTCGGAAATCTGCGTCGCGATGTTTTTCACCTCTTCCACAAGTGTGGCGTCGACATATTTTTCGATGCTCCCCTCGTAGTCACCTTTCTTCTTCTGCATTTCGGCCGAATTGGCATAGACGATCTGCAGATTCTGAAACCTGGACAGAACCCCGTACCCGAGTTCGGCGATCGTTTTTTCGACCACCTGCTCCAGCATGGCGCTGTCCGAGGGGAGCTTCAACTCCTTGAACGGGATGCCGGCAAACTCCACCCCTTCCGAATAGGTACCTACCGCGAGCTCATTGTTGGTGAGCTTCTTCGACAGCACCACCTCCCCTTCCTCCACGTCTATGAGGCGGAAGGAAATGATCACATTGGCATTTTTCTTGTGGGTGGCGACCTTGTACTTCACTATTTCCCGTACTTCCTCTTCATTCAGCTGGGGAGGGGCGCCCTCAATCGCCTGCTTCGACGGCTTGGGGTTCGCCGCCAACCAGGCCTGGTAGGCCGGATTCACCACGCTCTTTTTGCCAACCACGGCGTTAACCATCTTGAGGCCGTCCTCGACGCTCTTTTCCACACTGCACTGGTTGACGTTGCCGAAGATCAGGATGTCGGTCCCCTTCAGCTTCCCGGCCTTCTTGGCGCTCTGGATGTCGTAGAGACCGGCCTGGCCCAGCTCGATCTCCTTCAGGAGGGCGCCCAGGACGTCCCTGGCAAAGATCTTGACGTCGCCACTGGCATTCTTGGTGAGGTTGGAGAGGAGGCTGTCGGTAACCAGCCGGCCTGCATCCGGGGTGCTGGCCGGGGAGGTGAAATCCATGATCGCGATCTTCTTCACCACCCTTTGCCTTATCTTGTCCCTTAGAGCCTGGATCTTGGCAAAAAGGCCTCTCTGCCCACCTCCGGCCAGGTGGTGGGCTTTTCCGTACCAGGCCAGGGCGTTGCCGAGTTTGCCGGCGCTTTCGTAGGCATCCGCTCTTTCCTGCAGCGCGGTGTTCAGCTTGACGACAAACTCCGCGTACTTCGGATCCTGGCCGATATCGGCCTTGAGGTCGATCGCGGAGCTCAGGTTCTCGTAGGCGCCGTAGATATCAGCCTCGACGGAATAACGGAGGCTCTTTTCCATGAAAAACGCCGCTCCGTCGTTTTGCAGCTTGTCCATCCTGGCTATTATATCCGCGCCCGGGTTCTGAGCCCGCGCCTTCTTGATATGAGCTAGCGTCTTTTCCCACTCGTTTTGTTTGGCGAATTCAGCCGCTTTGGTCAGGTGGCTCTCCGGGGAATTCATCGATCTCAATTCCGACAGCACTTCCGCTATGCGCTGACTGGAAGGCTGGATTCCCTTGCCGAGGATCAGCATGTTTATGGCGGCAGGGAAGTCTTCCGCGTTCTTGTACGATTCCGCTTCATTCAGGTAATAGGCCACAGCATCGTCCGCTGTGGTAATCAGCTTGGCCGACAGCCCGGGGTAAGCGGGGTAAAACCCCTGGACCTCCTTGAGGCTGTCGATGGCGTATTTCCACTCCTTCGCCTCGATTGCGATGTTCGCCGCGATGTTCAGTTTCTCCGACGCCTGGATCATCTCGTTCATCTGGCGACCGATCTCATCGTTCAGTTGCACTGCCTCCTTGTCATCCCGGCTCAGCTTCAGCGCTTTTTCGACGCTGCTCGAAGCTTGCTGTAGCTGTCCGAAGGTCAGCGGCTTGGAGTCCAGAACAGCCTTCGCCCTGTTCAGATGCTGGGAGATGAGAACGCTTTTCACCCTTTGGCACGCTTCGGAGTATTCAGAGTTTCCACTTGCCTTCACGACTGCTTCCTCGAGCAGGGAGACCGACTCCTCCAGCCGGTTCTGTTGTTCCAACTCGAGACCGATCCGGTAGCTTTCCTTACCGGGCGTTGCACAGCCACAGATCAGCGATGTGCCGACACAGACGAGCAGTAAAAGCCTATGCTGCATAATGGTACCCCGTTTATTTACTGGTAAATTTCAGTTGAATCTTGTTTTCCGAGACCGAGGTGATCTTAAGGCTGCCATTCTTGATCAGGATGTTGTTGAGCTCCGGGGCGATTTCCCGCGCATTGGAGCTCAGTTCCAGGTCCAGAATCGCCGTATCGTCCTTGTAACCCCGGTCGTACATCTGGTCGACTGGTCCGATCTGCTCGTTCACCATCTCTTTGAGCTCGGCCAGGTCCTCGTAATTCAATCCTCTTACGATCAGTCTCACGGTGTGGTGTCCGTTTGCCTTCTGCTTTAACCTGGAGGTAATCGGGCCGATCAGTTTCTCCGCGCACTCCTCGGAGGCTTTCTTCAGCGCTTCGGCACCGCCCACGGAAGGGTTCATGTGTGCGACGACCGCGTTGCTGGAGCATGAGCCCAGAATCTCGCCGCTGTCGGCGTAGACGGCCCGCGCGGAAACGGTCGCCTGACAGGAACGGATGTTGGTGCCGGTGATCGCCGTTGCCGCCTGCCGTGCCTGCGCCTGTCCGATTATCACCACTTCCGCGCCTCCGGCGGAAGCCAGCCTGAGAGCGGAATTATTACTGAGGCTGGGACCGAGGCCGGCCGGCTTGGCATCGTCAGTGTCGGCAGCCAAAGCGACCTGGCGTTCCACGAAGCGGAAATCCTTCTGCATGAACTTTGCGACCAGCGCATTTGCAACGATCCCGGAACCATCCCCGCCGTCCCCTCCCCACCAGAAAGACGGGGTGGACTGGTCGGCATCCTGCTCCGACATGAACACCATGATGCGGGTCTGCTTCTTGAGGACTCCGAGCTTGGTAAGACCGCTTTCGAGTTTCGACCTCAGCACGAGCGCTCTGAGCCTGGTCCGGTAGGCGTCCGGTTCGGCGTTCTCACTTATGATGGAGTAACTCTTAATGAACCCAGCGCTCCTCGCATAGATGGAGTCGTTCAGAAGTTCAAAATTGGTGATCAGGGTTTTCGATTCGACCATGACCCCGACGGCCTGTTCGACCGCCCGGCGACAGGCACTGTTTATGGACAGTTCCCGGGCCAGATCCTTCCTTCCCTGCACGATGGTGGCATATCCGTCGGCTTCCACATAATCCTTGCCGCCTGCATAGGCATAGGGGACTGTCAGGATAACAGTGACGAGGACAACGGGCAAAAAGAGATGTGTCCATTTGA
>DATCHY010000096.1:0-3581 GCA_036508065.1 Geomonas sp.
TCCGCCTGCCGAGTACGCCCTGGCCTACAACAACGGGCAGACCGGGCGCTCCGCCTACTCCTTCTGCATGTGTCCGGGTGGGGTGGTGGTCGCCGCTGCCTCCGAGGCCGGCGGCGTGGTGGTGAACGGCATGAGCGGCTACCGGCGCAACTCCCCGAACGCGAACAGCGCCCTGGTGGCGACGGTAGGCCGCGACGATTTCGCGGACGGCTCCCCCCTGGCGGGGCTAGACTTCCAGAGGCTCCTGGAGCGGCGCGCCTTCGAGGCGGGGGGCGGCGGGTACTTCGCCCCGGCGCAGAGCCTGCTGTCGTTTCTCGGCAAGGGGAAGGGGCGCATCCACTCCAGCTATCGCCCCGGTGTGACCGAGAGCGACCTGGCTCCCCTGTTCCCCCCCGGGGTGACCGCGACGCTCAGGGAAGGGATCTTCAGCTTCGAGAAGCGCATGCGCGGCTTCATCAGCGCCGAGGCGACCCTCACCGGCGTGGAAACCAGGACCTCCGCGCCGGTCCGTATCGTGCGCGGCGCCGATCTGCAGTCGACAAGCCACCGCGGGCTCTACCCGACCGGAGAAGGCGCGGGGTACGCCGGCGGCATCATGAGTGCCGCCCTGGACGGAATCCGGGTGGCCGACGCCATCGCGGCGCGCCTGGGGAGCGGCAGCTGACGCTTCCGGTAAGACAGGCGCCCGCAAGGAGCCGCTACAAAATTGCTGGCCAGGCACCCGCGAGGGCCCTGAGCCCACCCAACACAAACCATGCAGCCAAGTGCCGCACCGGAATAGCGAAAAAGGAGTCACCTTTGAAAAAGAAATGCGTTGCCGAGATCAAGGACCGGGACCTGGTCGATACCGTCTTCCTCGTCAAGGATAAGATCCTCGCCATGGCCAAAAACGGCAAGCCCTACCTGACACTGAAGCTGATGGACAAGAGCGGCGAGGTGGATGCCAAGGTCTGGGATAACGCGGACGAGGTCGCTACGCTTTTCGACAAGAACGACTTCCTCGCCGTACGCGCCAAGGCGTCCGTCTACCTCGGCAAGATGCAGCTGATCCTCTCGGAGCTGAAGCGGGTCCCGGAGGAGGATGTAGATCTGGCCGATTTCCTGCCGGAGACCGATCGCGACATCAACCTCATGGTCGAGGAGCTCAAGGGACTGGTCGCCTCCCTCGCGGACCCCGACCTGCAGCGGCTCCTGAAAGCCTTCTTCGAGGATCCTGAGCTTCTCGCCCAGTTCCGCGTGGCTCCGGCCGCCAAGGGGATGCACCACGTCTACCTCGGGGGGCTCCTGGAACACTCCCTCGCCGTGGCGAAGCTGGTGGATGCCATGACTCCGCTCTACGAGGGGCTGAACCGCGACCTGCTGATCGCCGGGGCGCTGCTGCACGACGTCGGCAAGGTGCGCGAGATGACCTACCTGCGCGCCTTCGACTACTCGGACGAGGGGAAGCTGATCGGACACATCACCATCGGAGTCGAAATGCTGCAGGAGCGGATCTCCTCGCTCGCCGGTTTCCCGGCCGAGCTCGGCATGCTTTTGAAGCACATGCTCCTGTCGCATCACGGGCAGTACGAGTACGGCTCCCCGAAACGTCCCAAGACGATGGAGGCGACCATCCTCAATTACCTGGACGACCTCGATTCCAAGATCAACGGCATCAGGACCCATATCAGGAAGGAGCCGGACAACCCCTCCCGCTGGACCTCCTACCACCGCCTCTATGACCGCTACTTCTTCAAGGAGAACTGCCTGCACACCGAGGATCAGGAGGAACTCTGCCCCGAGGAGCTGTCCGAGCCCGCCGCGCCGATCCTGGCGGAACCGGCGGCCGTGCGGGAGACTGCGGCACCGGCACCGGCAGCGGTCAGGGCCGATGGGCGCAAGTCGTTCAGCAACAGCCCCTTTGCGGCGCTCAACAACGATAATCTCGACCTGTTCTAGGCGGATCCAGAAGGGTCCCATGGGAGGAACGCATGCTGATTGAAACGATTGTCGTCGGCCCGCTGGGAGTGAACTGTCTCATCCTCGGGGACAAGCAGAGCAAAGAAGGGGTGGTGGTCGATCCCGGTGCGGATTGCGAGATGATCCTCGGGGCAGTCGCCCGGCTCGGCCTCAAGGTGAAGTACATCGTCAATACCCACGGCCACTTCGACCACGTCGGGTGCAACCGGCCGGTACAGGAAGCGACCGGCGCCGAGCTCCTGATCCACGAAAAGGATCTGGCCCTGCTGCAGATGGCCTCGCGGTCTGCCCGCAAGTACGGCCTGTCCGTGGAGGATTCGCCGCCCCCCACCCGGTACCTCACCGATGGCATGCGGCTCGACTTCGGACGCCGCTCCATCGAGGTGCTGCATACCCCCGGGCACAGCGAGGGGGGGTGCTGCCTGCTGCTCAGGAACGAGCAGCTGGTGATCACCGGCGACACGCTGTTCGCAGATTCGGTGGGGCGCACCGATCTTCCCGGCGGCTCCCACGAGCTGCTGATCGCCTCCATCAGGGAAAAGCTGCTGCCGCTTCCCGACGCGACGGTGGCCTGGCCGGGGCACGGCCCTTCCACCACGATCGGCGCGGAGAGGCGCACGAACCCGTACCTAAACGAATAGGGGGAAGCTATGCTGAGAGGCAAAGAGATCGTCCTCGGGGTCACCGGCGGGATCGCGGTCTACAAGGCCGTGGAACTGCTGCGCCTCCTCACCAAGGCAGGTGCCGTCGTGCATGTCGTGATGACCCGCAGCGCCACCGAATTCGTGACGCCGCTCACCTTCCAGACCCTCTCCGGGCAGCAGGTGCACCTGGAACTGTTCAACCTGATCTCGGAGCAGCAGATCGGACACATCTCGCTTGCCGACCGCGCCGACCTGTTCGTGATCGTGCCCGCCACCGCGAACTTCATCGGGAAGGTCGCCTCCGGTATCGCTGACGACCTCCTGACCACGGCCGTCATGGCGACCAAGGCGCCCGTGCTGATCGCACCCGCCATGAACGTGAATATGTACCAGAACCCGATCTACCGGGAGAACGAGGCGCGCCTGAAAAACCACGGCTACCTGTTCGTCCCCCCCGTAAGCGGCATGCTTGCCTGCGGCTGGGAGGGGGAGGGGAAACTGCAGGACCCGGAGGTGATCCTCGAGGAGGCGATCGCGGCACTCACCCCGAAGCGGCTCGCCGGCGAGCGGATCCTGGTCACCGCGGGCCCGACGCAGGAGGAGATCGATCCGGTGCGCTACATCAGCAACCACTCCTCGGGTAAGATGGGGTACGCCATCGCGAGGTGTGCCCGCCTGCGGGGCGCCGAGGTGACCCTGGTGACCGGACCCACGGCGCTGGCTCCCCCCTACGGCGTCAGCGTCAAACGGGTGGAGAGTGCCGAACAGATGAGGGAGGCGGTGCTCGGATTCCTGGATCAAAGCGATATCGTCATCAAGGCGGCCGCCGTAGCCGATTACCGGCCCAGGCTGCGCGCCGAAATGAAGGTGAAGAAGTCCGCAGCCCATCTCGCCATCGACCTGGAGAAGAACCCGGACATCCTGAGCGAGATCGGCGCACAAAAGGGGGACCGGGTACTGGTGGGCTTCGCGGCGGAG
>DATCHY010000097.1:0-4687 GCA_036508065.1 Geomonas sp.
GCCAGACCGAGCTCGACGAGGATCCTCAAGGAAACGGACCGAAGGCCGAGGCGCGGCGTCGGGGCGCCGGGAGCACATAAAACCGGGGCGGGGGGAGTAGCGCCGGGGGTGGCGCCGGCAAGCGCCTGCGCCACCCAGCCGTTTTGCAGCATGAGGGCCAAGGGGCGAGTGCAGCGGCTGGTCGTAAATCGGTCCAGGTCGGCGGTTGCCGCAGTCAAAAGCTCGCGCGCCTTGCCCAGGAAATCCTCCCGGGCAGCGCTCTCCGCGTAGCGCGCGGCATGGTGGAGCACGGCGCATTTGCGCAATTCCTGCGCCGCCCAGGTCTCGTTCGGGTATTGCAGTTTCTCGGGACGCTGCAGGTAAGGGTACTCGTGGCTAACCATCCAGCGGGCGTAGGCGAGCAGGGACTCCCTGGCGAAGGCGTATCCGTCGTCGAGCTCCCCCAGCTCCCTTTTCAGGTCCAGAAACTTGGCTACCGCGGCAAGCAGCACCGAGTAGGACCAGGCCAGCTCGGGTTCCAGCAGATTCCTGGCCTCGATGTCGTCACCGGGATGCAGCGCACCGCGGATCAACTCCTCGGCCCGGGCCAGGAATTTGCCGTCACCGGCAGCCTGGAAGGCATCGAGCGCCGCGGTCAAGGCGTTTCCGGTGCCGCGGGTGAGGGGGTAACGGGGAAAGAGCCCCCCCCCGGCATGGCGCAACAGGGACAGGTAGCCAAGCGATCTCTTGAGCACCGACAGCACCGTCCTGGCTCCCACCAGAGAGCGGTAGCTCCAGTCGGCGAGGTCGATCACGGCCTCGCGGAACTCGGGATTTCCGGTGAGCCAGTAGTGCAGCAGGAGTCCCGTGGTGTAGCAGTGCTCCGCGGCCGGGCCGCCGCCGTAGAAGCGGGGATCCTTGACGTCGAGGTGCACCCTGGAAAAGGAGCGATGGGTCGCCAGCCCGGCGCTGATATAGTGGTCGGTGTGCCAGAAAAGCCCGCCGTTATACTCCTCCCGGTCCTGTTGCGTGTGGTAGATGTCGATGTCGAGCACGTGCCAGGCCAGATCGCGGGCCAGTTCCCCCCAGACCGGCTCCCCGGTGGCCAGGAATTTCCGGCACAGCCCGGCGCAGATATCGTACTGGTTGTTGTAGTGGGAGATGAAAGGCTCCTCTCCCCGGTGGTACACCGCCTCGTGATCGGCGTAGATCTCCCCGAAATGGCGCCAGCCGTACTCGTCGATCACCTCCCGCCTGGCCACGAGCTCCCCTGGCGAGGCGAGGAAGGCATCGACCAGGTCGGCACCTTCAGAGGGAAGCGCGGGCAGGTCGGGAACCACACCGGCCTCGCGGAACGCCTGCGGGGCAGCCACGGCCGAAAGCGGCGCCCGCATCCAGTCGCAGCCGTCCCACGGGGCGGCGAAGTCGATCCCGAGCACCGTGGTCTTCTGCTCGCCGCCCTGCAGTTCGTGCAGGGCGGCGGCACCGGCGGGAAAGAGGGCTATTTTCAGGGCGCGGCGGCTGGCGGCGATCTCCTTGGGGAACTCCTGCCAGAAGTGCGGCAGCACGACCCCGATGCCGCTCGCCCCGAAACCGCACCAAAAGGTGGGGGTGGCGCGCTCCCCCTGCTTGAGCACCCGCTCCCCGCTTTGCACCAGGTATCCGGCGGCGGAGGCGGAGCAGTTTCCGTCCGCCGTGCGGTGGTTGGGACTTAAGCGCCGCCCCCCCCCGCTCGATTCCTGCCTGACGGACAACTTCGCGCCACCTGCCACCGGGCGGATGCGGGGGGTCCCCGGCTCCGCCACCAGGCAAAGCTCGGGGCAGAGCTGCTCCGGCCAGGACAGGTTGACGGCGAGCTCCCTAAAGAGGAGGGAACGGGGGTCCCCCAAGTCCCAGAGACCGCCGGTATGCCGGGCCGCCGCGGGGTTGAGCAACGTGAGTTCGATGAGGGTATGGCTTCGCTCGGCATAGAAGTGAATCCGGCAGGTAAAGAGCGCCTGGGCCGGAGCCAAGAAGCGTCCCTTGAGACAGAGCGTGGCGCGCAGCGCCCCTCGGGACTCCAGCAGGACCGATTCCACCAGCGCCGGGAACTGGGTCCCGTCGGAGAGGGTCATCAGGCACTCCCCCCCCCGGTCGGCAAGGCGCACCGCTCCGCGGGCGGTTACCGCGGCAAAGGGGCGCAGGGTCCTGGCATCGACGCGGAAACGGGCCGCCCCGGTGTCCACCAGCCAGGCGTCCGGCCCCGGGACGATCACGATCCCGGCGGGGGGGACGTCCTCAGCGCCGGGGGCGAGTTCATCCTCGGCGGCGACCAGGCGATACACCGCCCTTCCGTTGGGCGGCGCCGAGGCGGTGAAATCGCACAGCAGCCACTTGATAGAACCGTCGTGCCAGCGGCTCAGCACCTCGAACTGGACCGGACAGGCCTGCCCCTGCGGGTCGAGCAGCCGCGCCCGCCCCCCCGGCAACTCCCCCCGGGCGCAGGGCACCGAGACGCGCACCGGCTCTGCGGCTCGCACCAGGCCGGCCCTCTCGGTGATCCAGATCTCTTTGGCTTTCATGGGCACGGGGCACTCCGTTCAGATGAGGGGTCCGGCAGCGCTCCGCAGCCGGCAAACCAGGCGTAGTACTGCTCCATAAGCCGCACCCGGCGCCCGAAGGCGAAATGGTTTTCGACCCGGGCGCGGCAGGCCGCACCGAAACGGCCCCTCAGCTCAGCGGAGTCCAGCAGCGTCACCACCTGCCGCGCCATTTCCTCGGCAGCTCCGACAGGCGCCAGGAACCCCCCCTCGCAGTGTTCCAGGAGTTCGGGCACCCCTCCCACTGCGGTGGCGACCGCAGGGACGCCTATGGACATCGCCTCCAGCAGGGTGTTGGGCATCCCCTCGGTTACCGAGGTCATCAGGAACACGTCGAAGGAGGCGTAGACGTCGGCGAGGTCGCTTCGGTGACCGGTGAATCGCACGACCTCCTCCAGCCCGAGCCGCACCACCTCCCGTCGGGCCAGTTCCAGTTCCTTGCCGTAGCCGTCCCCGACGATGACGAACAGCGTTCCCGGCACCTGCCGCGCCACCAGCGCGGCTACCCGGTAGAAGGTGGCAAGATCCTTTTCCGGTGTGATCCGCGCCACGGTCCCCACCAGAAAGCCCCCCTCGGGGAGCCGCAGTTCCCGGCGCAGCACCGGCACGCTTCCCTGGCGGCACCAAAGGCGGGTGTCGATGCCGTTGTGCAGCACCGCCACTTCCTCCGGGGCGAGCCCGTTTGCGACCAGGCGCCTCCGGGTGTCGCGCGAGACGGTGAGCACCGGCTTCTGATAGCGTCGCATCAGGAAGATCTGCACCCGCTGACGCACCTTGAAGCCGAGGAAGGCGCGCAGGGTCGCGAACTCCTCCCGGCTCTGGTCCGCGTGGGAGTGGCAGGTGTAGAGGATGCGTATGCCGGGCGAAAAAAGGCGGAGCAGCCAGGCGTACAACAGGGTCTTGTCGTCGTGGGCATGCACCACCGAGATGCGGTGCTGCCGCAGCAGCCCGACCAGCAAACGCAGACAGCCGAAGTCCAGCAGGCTCCCGTCGCAGACGTCGACATAGTTGAGGTCGAGCCGCCTTGCCATCTCCGGTATCAGGAACTCGTGGTCCCACGGCTGGCGCAGGTAGGTGACCAGCACGTAGACCTTTTCCGGGTCGTGCTGCGCCGCCGAGTTGAGCACGGTCTTATCCGGCCCCCCCCCTCCCTTGTAGGTGCCGCGCAGGTCCATGACCCGCGGTATGTTCTGGTTCCTGGTCATAGTTTCACTCGATGTGCCCGTCCGGATACTTTAGACGAGAGACCGCACCCAGGGCCGTGGTGCCGGCCGGCATGCTTCTGGTCACCACGACGTTGGCGCCGATGACGCAGTTGTCCCCGACCGTGATACTGCCGATGATCTTCGCCCCGGCGCCGATCAGCACGTTGTCGCCGATCACGGCGGCCCCTCCGCTTCCCCCGCGGTCCCCGATAGTCACCCCGTGATACAGGGTGCAGTTGGCACCCAGCACCGCGGTGGGATGGAAAATGATGCCGCCGAAGTGATGGATGCGCAGCCCCTTGCCGATCTTGCACGCGGCCGGAATCGAGATGCCGGCACTCATCTCGATGAAGCGCTCACAGAAAAGGCGCAGCGGCTGCCCCGAGACCCCTTTGCGGTGCAGCCAGTTGAAGAAACGGTAGACCAGGATGGCCTGAAACCCCTGTGACAGCAATCCCGCCACCAGGCTGCGGGCGGAGACCGCTTCCGAGCCGGAAAGACGCTGCAGATCGGCTTTTACCAGTTCAAACATCCCTTCCTCCCAGATACTCCCGGTGCCAAAGCGCCAGCATCAGCAGGCTCCAAAGCAGTGTGCCCCAATCGCGTCTTCCCTGCTGATGCTCGTCCCAGATGCGCCTGACGACTCCAGGAGCAAGGTAGTCCGCCAGGGCCGGCTGTGCCAGCAGGTGTTGCTGCGCCAGTGGCTTCAGCTCTCCGCGAAACCAGCTATCCAACGGCACCGTGAACCCCTGCTTGGGGCGGTTGAATACACTCTCGGGCAGCAGACGCCCGAAGACCCGTTTCAGGATGATCTTCTGCTTTCCGGCGGCTATTTTCCAACTGCTCGGCAGCCTGGCCGCGAACTCGATGACGCGGTAGTCGAGAAAGGGTGCGCGCACCTCCAGGGAATGAGCCATGCTCATG
>DATCHY010000098.1:0-8220 GCA_036508065.1 Geomonas sp.
CTGCCCGCCGATCATCGTTGCCCCTTCGGATACGGTGACCATGGAATAATTGCTACGGTTCCCCCTCTTATCATCCTGCAAAAGGAGCGCGAGCCTTTCCACGTCGAAGGGGACTTCCGAGATGAGGGCGCGGTCCACGCCGGCGAGGTAGGCCGAGATCAGCGAGGTTTCACCCGAGTTGCGGCCGAAAAGCTCCACCACGGCGATCCGCTCGTGCGAGCCGGCGCTGGTCCTCAGGCTGTGGATGAAGTTCACGCTGCGGGTGACCGCCGTGGAAAAACCGATGCAGTAGTCGGTCCCGAAGACGTCGTTGTCCATGGTCTTGGGAATCGCCACCACGGGAAAGCCTTCCCGGTGCAGGCGCTCGGCGTAGCTCAGGGTGTCGTCCCCGCCGATCGCGATCAGCGCGTCGATGCCGAGATGCTCGAGGTTCGCCAGTACGTGTTTGGTGAAATCGTGGGTCCCAGGTAGCAACGGGTCGAAATCGTTGCTGCGCATGAAGTCCGGTACATCGGCGCTGTTCACCTTGGCCGGATTGGTGCGGCTGGTGTGGAGAAAGGTGCCGCCCGAGCGGTCCACCGTCCGCACCGCCTGCCGGTCGAGAGGCATGATGAGCGTTTCCACCGACTGCGGGTCGTCGCGGTTGAAATTGAGCAGCCCGCCCCAGCCGCGCCGAATGCCGAGCACCTGGTAGCCGCTTTCGCTGGCGCTGTTTACCAGGGTCTTCAGGGCCGGATTGAGGCCCGGCACATCACCCCCGCCGGTCAGAACACCTATGGTTTTCTCCCTAGACATGGCCTCTCCTTCTGTTGAGTGCAGCACAGGTTAACGATTTTTCACAGTATACCGGATGGCCCGCCCAATTCAAGGAGGCCCGGGACCGGCACCGGAAAATAGAGCAGGCTCAGGGATCACCCGTGGCGGCAAAGGTGCAACCTGGATCGCAGCGTCGGTACGCGGAATGCACCTCGGCAGCTATTGCGTTTCGGTATCGCTTCTTTTGGGATTGAACTTTGAGATGAAGGCGCTCACCGCGTCCGCGCTCAAGGGACGGGCGAAATAATATCCCTGCATCAGCCGGCAGTCGATGGAGGAGAGGAAATCCTTCTGCGCCTCGGACTCGACCCCCTCGGCAATCACCTCCATATCGAGACATTTCGCCATGAACATGATGGTGGTGGCGATGGCCGCGTCGTCCGAGGAACTCACCACGTCGCTCACGAAGGAGCGGTCGATCTTCAGTGCCTGGAAGTGATAATGCTTGAGGGAGGAAAGCGAGGAGTAGCCGGTGCCGAAATCGTCGATCTGGACGTTGATACCCATCCGGTGCAGGCGCTCCAGCACCTCCAGCGACTCGGCCGCGTAGATCATGAGCGACTCTTCGGTGATCTCCAGGGTGAGCCGGTCGGGGGGGAGCCCCCCCTCGTGAAGCGCCTGCTCGATCACCTGTTCGAGGTCATCGTGACTGAAAACCGACGGCGACATGTTGACCGCCACGTTGACGTCCAGCCCGTCGTTATGGTACCAGGAGGCCGCCTGGCGGCAGGAGGCCTTCAGCACCCACTCGGTCAAGGGCCAGATGAGCCCCGACTTCTCGGCCAAGGGGACAAAACTTGTCGCGCCCAATACGCCCAGATGCGGGTGATTCCAGCGCACCAGCGCCTCGACGCCGATGACCCGCATGTTGATGGTGTCGAGCTTCGGCTGGTAGACCATGAAGAGCTCGTCGCGGCTTAGGGCACGAAGCAGCCCCTGCTCCAGCTGTATCCTTTCGTCACGTTGTTCCTGCCAGGCGCCGCCGTAGAAACAGATGCTGGCGCGTCCCTGCTGTTTGGCCTGGTTTAGGGCTAGATCGGCCATCTTGTAGAGCTGCAGCGCCTCCTTGCCGTCGGCGGGGTACAGCGCGATGCCGACACTGGCGCTGGTGCTGACCGATTCATTCTCCAGCAGATAAGGCTCGGAAATGGCTTTGATGATCCGTTCCGCGACGATGCTCGGCCCGTCCGGGAGGTCCGGCTGGCGCAGCAGCAGGGCGAACTCGTTTCCGCTTACCCGCGCCACGATGTCTTCACCGCGCCTGGCGCCGAACTCGCTCAGCCGGCGGCCCGTCTCGATGAGCAACCGGTCGCCGGCCAGGTGGCCGCGCCTGTCGTTTATGGCCTTGAACCGGTCGAGATCGAGGAACAGCAGGGCGAGGGATTCCTTGTGGCGCTTGGCATACTCGATCGATTGGACCAGCAGATCGTCGAAGGCCTGCCGGTTATAGAGACCGGTCAGGCCGTCATGGGCCGCCTGCTCCCGGATGGCCTCCTCGCTCGCCAGGTAACGTGCCTGGATTTTCGCGCTCAGGAGGTAGATGATGGCCGCCATGCTGAGAACGCCCAGGGCATCGAGCGCGGCGGAGGCCCAGGGCCGCAGCTCGGGGCGCCCGGCGAGCAGACGGTCGAAGAACAGGGCCGCCAGCAGCAGCCAGCTGATGCTGCCGAAGAGAAAGATGGCAGTGATGGCGGGAGGAGTCAGGCCGCCTACCCAGTTGAAGAATTTGGACACCTTGCCACGGATCATCTCGATCCCCCGTGTATCCCGAATCAGAAACCCGCACACGGATTGAACGGATTGAACGGATAAAATCAGATTAAACATAAGGCCTTGGGCCTTGTCTGGCTTAATCCGCATTTATCCATAACATCCGTTTTCCGTGTGCCGATTTTGACTTTAAAACCAAAAAAGAACCCCCGGCACGCCGTTGCCGGAAATGCCAGGGGTGCTTTGCCGGGCGTAGCTGCCGGGCCTGCCTACTGCCCCCTCTCGATCACGTCGTCCACCCAGGAAAGGGCTGCGGCGGCCGTCGGAAAACCGACGGTGCTGGTGAGGACGATGACCGCGTGACGGATCTCCTCGGGCGTCGCCCCTGCCTCCAAGGCTCGCACCGTGTGGCTGTGCGTCGAGCCGTGCGATCTGATGGCCGCGGCAGCCGCGAGCTGGATCAGATGGATGGTTTTTTCGTCCAGCGGTCCGGCGCTGCGTGCCGCCGTGCCTAGTGCCTCGACTGCTTCGATCAGACCGGCGTGGCGCTCCTTGAGTTGCAGGTAGTGGTCGTGAGGTTTCCGAGTCATGCGGTTCTCCTTTTCCTGTTACGGCGCCCCTGCCGGGATCGATTTTTCGCGCCGTCTGCAAGGAGTTTAGCCCGAATCTGGCAATACGCAAATACTGCCGCAGGGATTTCCCTGCGCCGCCGGGGGTTCCGGGATTTCTGCGTGGTCCTCAACTCAGCAGGGCATGCCGGAGTTCTTCCGCGAGTAGTAAAACCAGGTGATGGCGATGCAGGTGAGGTAGAAGGCCAGGAAACCGTACAGGGCCGACTGGGGTCCGCCGGTGATTGCGATCGAACTGCCGAACCCCCTGGGTATGAAAAAGGCGCCGTAGGCCGCGAAGGCCGAGCTGAAGCCGAGTACCGCCGCCGCCTCCTTCGTCGCATCGGTTACCGCCTGGGTCTCCGCCTGGGCGCCTTTACCTGCCTCCGCGCGCTGTCGCTCGGTCAGGAATATCACCGGGATCATCCTGAAGGTGGAGCCGTTACCGATGCCGGTGGTGACGAACATCAGGATGAACATGGCGAGAAAGCCCCAGAAGTTCCCGGTCTCCCCCTGGTGCGGCAGGAAATGGAGCACGCCGAAAACCGCCAGCGCCATCGCGATGAAGTTCCAGAAGGTGACGCGGGCTCCTCCCAGCTTGTCTGCGATCCACCCTCCGAGGGGGCGGCAGAGAGCGCCGACCAGCGGCCCCAGGAAGGCGTACTGGGTCGGGTTCATGGCCGGGAACTGGGACTTGATCAGGAGCGGCAGTCCCGCCGAGTAGCCGATGAAGGAGCCGAAGGTGCCGAGGTAGAGCCAGCACATGATCCAGTTATGCTTGCGGCTGAAGATGACCGACTGCTCCCTGAACGACGCCTTGGCGTCGGCGATGTCGTTCATGCCGCACCAGGCGGCGACCGTCGCGGCGAGGATGAAGGGGACCCAGATGAACCCCGCATTCTGCATCCAGACCGACGTGCTCACCCCCTTGATGACGCAGGCCTCCGGGTCGCCGCAAAGGGCGCTGAACCTGCCGGTGGTGATGGCCAGCGGCACCAGGAACTGCATGGCGCTCACCCCCAGGTTGCCCAGTCCCGCGTTGAGCCCGAGCGCGGTCCCCTTCTGCGACTTGGGAAAGAAGAAGCTGATGTTGGACATGCTGGAGGCGAAGTTCCCGCCGCCGAGGCCGCAAAGAACTGCCAGCGCCAGCATGGTCGAGTAGCTCGTGTGCGGGTCGCGCACGGCAAAGCCGATGCCGACGGCCGGGATGAGGAGCGAGGCGGTGCTGAGGGTGGTCCAGGTGCGGCCGCCGAAGATCGGGACCATGAAGGAGTAGAAGATCCTGAGCGTGGCTCCCGACAGGCCGGGGAGCGCCGCCAGCCAGAACAGCTTGTTGGCGTCGAAGCCGAAGCCGATTGCCTGCAGGTGCACCACCACGACGCTCCAGACCATCCAGACCGCGAAGGAGAGGAAAAGCGAGGGGATGGAGATCCAGAGGTTGCGGATGGCGATCGCCTTCCCTTCTTTTTCCCAGAAGGTCGTATCCTCCGGGTTCCAGACTTTCAACACGCGTGATGACATCCGTCTCACCAATATCATTTGGAGCGCCAGCGGTAGAGGATGGGCGGGTCCTTGAGATAGTCCAGCGGCAGATAGAGCAGATGCACGAGCTTGGTGAAGGGAAGGATCCCAACGACCAGAAAGGCGCTGGCCGCATGCAGCTTGAAGACGAGCGGCAAGTTGGCGACGTAGTCGAGCTGCGGGTTGAAGGAGACCATCGACCAGAGATAGGGGACCGCGGTGTGCAGATACCACCGGGAGCCCCAGCGCATGAAGTAAGCGATGTACACCCCGGTCCCCGCCTGGAACGCCAGGAGGTAGAGAATCAGCCAGTCGGAGCTGAAGGTGACCCGCCTCAGTTTTGCCGTGTTGCTCCGGCGCAAAAGGAGCAACAAAGCGCCCAGCACGGCGAAAAGTCCCAGCCCGAGACCGCAGCTCTCCAGCAGCAGGAGGGTCTCCTGGTTGGCGAGGAACCTCTTCATCTGCCCCGGGAAGGCAAAGCCCGCGATGTGGGCTGCCAGTATCGGAATGATGCCGTAATGCCAGGGGTTTATGCCCCAGAAGAGCAGCTTTCGCTCCAGGAACTGGGTGGAGTAGGCGGTCCAGGTGAGCCGGTTGGTCAGGAATCGGTACGGCGTGACGCAGAGCAAAAGGGCCAGCGCCGCATAGGGTAGCGCTATGAAGATGAAGGCATTCAGCATGTCGAGACCTCCCTGCAATCCGCGCTGCACAGCTGCCTGACTGTAGCGACCAGCGACTGCCAGGCCGCCTGCCTGGGGCCGGGGTTTGCCGCGACCATCTGGTCCAGCCCGGGCAGGACCAGCTCCGCGATGAACTGCCGACGGTAACTCTCCTCGCCGCGCCGCGCCAGGTGTGCGAGGAAGCCAAGGAGTAGCGCCAGGTGGTCGGGGAGCTCGCTTTGCGCCGGGGTAAACTCGTGCCGGCCGTACTCCTGCTTTACCCTGATCATATAGGCCGCCCTCTTCTGGTTGTCGCCGTACAGGTGGTGGCCGAGATAGGGGGACGCCTTGGGGTTGAAGTCGAAACTGGCGACGTAATCCTCCTGCAGCTCGGCAAGCGTCGAACTCCGCAGAAAGGCTCCGAAGGGGTCTGCCGCTGAACTGAGACCGCACTCCGCCAGGCGTGATGCGACGTTTGCGTAGGTCGCCAACAACCCGTCCATCTCCTGCGGATAGCCGAGGAGCTGCGCCAGGCCGAGGTAGCTGTCATGGATGCTCATTTGGCCTCCCTTGTCGTGCTGAGAATGCCGAAGCCGGCCTCCTGGTTCCTTAGCAGGGGATCCTGCTCTTCGCGCTGCTGAGCAGGAATCACGTTCCGCTCGTTATAGCCGCTGATGGTGAACAGGCGGTAGAGACGCAGCGCCGACGCCCGGTCCAGCCCCACTTCGCCCAGCACGGAAGCTTGGGCGGGGCGCCCCAGGTTCTCCCCGCGCATGAAGAGCCTGAGGGCGATCAGCTTCCTCATCACGTCCTCGATGACCGCGTGGTTCCCGCCGGACAAAAGGCTCGCCAGGTAGCCGACCGGCACCCTGAGCGTTTCCAGCTCCGGGATCACGCCCCCCTCCAGGAGCTTGTGCGTGTCGCCCCAGATGGAGAGGACCGGGGAGAGCGAAGGGATGTAGTAGGTCATCGGCATGGTCCGGAACTCAGGGTGCAGCGGCAGGGCGAGGCCGAACTCCTTCACCAGGGTGTAGACCGGCGATGCTGCCGCCGCGTCGAGCCACTGCTCCGAGACCCCGTTCTTCCTCGCCCCCTCGCGCACCTCGGGGTTGCCGGGATCGAGGATGAGCCGGCGCTGCGCATCGACCAGCTCGGCGTCCTTTTTGAGCAGCGCGGCCTCGACGGCGTCGGCGTCGTACAAAAGGACGCCGACGTAGCGGATCCGTCCCACGCAGCTGAGGGCGCAGGCGTTGCACTGCCCGGTCTCCACCCGCGGGTAGCAGAAGATGCACTTCTCGGCCTTGCCGCTTTGCCAGTTGAAGTAGACCTTCTTGTAGGGGCAGGCGCTGACGCAGAAACGCCAACCCTTGCAGACTTCCTGATCCACCAGCACAATGCCGTCCTCGCCGCGCTTGTAGAGGGCGCGGGAGGGGCAGGCGGCGACGCAGGCCGGATGCAGACAGTGGTTGCAGATGCGCGGCAGGTACTGCATGAACATGGTATCGTACGCCTCGACGATCTCGCGGTCTTCCAGGTTCGGGTCGTTCGCGGCGTAGACCGGCGAGCCGGAGAGGTCGTCGTCCCAGTTGGGCCCCCCCTGGATCTCCTCGATCCGTTCCCCGGAGACCTGGGAGAAGGCCTCGGCCACCGGCTGGTCGTCGTCATCCGGCGCGCCGGTGAGGTTCGCGTAGTCGAAGTCGAACGGCTCGTAGTAATCCTCCAGCCCTGGCAGGTTGGGCTGGAAGAAGAGATTCAGCAGGGTCCCGCCCTTTCCCATCGCCTTCAGTTTCAGCGCGCTGGCGTCGGCCACCCAGCCCCCCTGGTAGAGGGCCTGGTCCTCCCACCTCTTCGGGTAGCCGATCCCCGGCTTGGTCTCCACGTTGTTCCACCACATGTACTCGGCGCCCTTGCGGTCGGTCCAGATGTTCTTGCAGGAGATGCTGCAGGTGTGGCAGCCGATGCACTTGTCCAGATTGAAAACCATGACTATCTGAGCTCTTACGTCCATTACGTGGCTCCTTCATCGCCGAGGTCCAGATACACCAAAAACTGAAAGGCACAGAACGCCGATTATTTTTTCCCGCTGCGAAGCTCAGCTTCATTCCGGGTTTCATCGTTTTTTTCGCTCTCCGCTATCCGCTCTCCTTCAGCTTCCGAACCACCACGTAGCAGTCGCGGTTCACCCCGGTCGGGCCCCAGTAGTTGAAGTAGTAGCTCGACTGGGCATAGGCTCCCAGCATCAGGGTCGGCTTGAGGCGGATGCGGGTCAGGCTGTTGTGCACCCCGCCACGCTTGCCGGTCTTGCGCGACTTCTTGACGTTGAGCGTCCGTTCCGGCGCGTGGTACATGATCGCCGCCCCCTTCGGGATGCGGGAAGAGACGATGGAGCGGCAGACCACGACGCCGTTGGTGTTGTAGACCTCGACCGCCTCGTTGTCCTCGATACCCGCCCCGGCGGCGTCTGCTGCGTTGAGCCAGATCGCCTGGCCGCCCCGGGACAGCGTCAGCATCCTCAGGTTGTCGCTGTAGGTGGAGTGGATGCTCCATTTGCCGTGCGGGGTGAGGAAGTTCAGCACGAGACCGGTCTCGCCCTCGGTCTCGTCCAGTAGCGCCGGGTTCAGCTTCCTCTTGAAGGTGGGGAGCCCCTCGTCGAACTCGCCGTAGTACGGGTGGTCCAGGTAGAGCGACTGCCGGCCGGTGAGGGTGCGCCAGGGGACGCCGTGCTCCACGTTCAGGGTGAAGGGGGCGTAGGGGCGCCCGTCGGTCACCAGTCCGCTCCAGATCGGGGAGTTGATGAAGCGGCGCGGCTTCTTGGTGATCTCCTCCCAGGTCATCCGGAAATCGCGCGCCCCCTCGGATATCGCCGATAGGGGCTTGCCGACCCTTTTCCCCAGGTTCTGGTAGGC
>DATCHY010000099.1:0-2751 GCA_036508065.1 Geomonas sp.
AGGGGGCCGGCGGACTGGAAGGGACCACCTACGAGGAGACCACCTACGAGGGGTACGGCCCGGGCGGCACCGCTGTGCTGGTCGAGGTGATGACCGACAACCGCAACCGTACCGTCTCCGACGTGAGGAGCACGTTCAGCAAGTGCAACGGCAACATGGGCGAGTCCGGCTGCGTCTCCTGGCTCTTCGACAAGAAGGGCCTGCTCGTTTACCCGAAGACGACCGACTTCGACAAGCTGTTCGAGGCCGCCATCGAAGCGGGTGCGGACGACGTCACCGACGAAGAGGAGCAGTACGAGGTGCTGACCGACCCCACCGCATTCCATGAGGTGAAGAGCGCGCTCGAGAAGGCGGGCTTCAAGCCGGAATCGGCCGAGGTGACCATGATCCCGCAGACCATGGTGAAGCTCGAGGGGAAGCAGGCGGAAAACATGCTGAAGCTGATGGACCGCATGGAAGACAACGACGACGTCCAGAACGTCTATGCCAACTTCGACATCTCCGAGGAGGAGATGGAAAAGCTGATGTAGCCAAAACATGGCTGGCCGGAAATGCTGAGGCGCGGCAGAGCGGAACACCTCCGCGCTGCCGCGCTTTTTTGCTCCGGCGAGGTAACAAGGGGATCGCATGATAATTATGGGTATCGATCCCGGCTCTCGTATCACCGGTTACGGCATCATATCGAAAGTTGGGAACCGCCTGATCCATATCGACAACGGCGCCATTTTCACCCAGAGCGCCAAGGATTTTCCGCAGCGGCTGGAACAGATCTTCACCGGGCTTTCGGCGGTCATCGCACAGTATCAGCCTGAGGCGGTGGCGGTCGAAGACGTCTTTCTGGCAAAAAACGCCCAGAGTGCGCTGAAGCTGGGGCAGGCGCGAGGGGCTGCCATCGTCGCCGCGGTCAGCGTCGGTCTCTCCGTGTTCGAGTACACCGCGCTCCAGGTGAAGCAGGCGGTGGTCGGCAGCGGCAGGGCCGAGAAGGTGCAGGTGCAGCACATGATCAAGGCGCTACTGAACCTGCCGGAGATCGCGCAGGAGGATGCCTCCGACGCCCTCGCCGTCGCGGTCTGCCACGCCCACTCCGCCGGGATGAACGCGATACTCAAAATGAGAGGAACCACATGATTGCACTGCTCACCGGAAAGATCGCGCACAAGGCGCCGGACTATATCATCCTCGATGTGAACGGCGTCGGCTACCGGGTGCAGATCCCCCTCTCCACCTATTACGTCCTGCCCGCCGAGGGTGGCGCCGTCTCCCTGCAGATCCACACCTCGGTGAAGGAGGACGCCATCAACCTGTACGGCTTTCGCACCCCCCAGGAGAAGGAGCTGTTCCAGCTTCTGATCGGCGTCTCCGGCGTCGGCCCGAAACTCGCGAACGGCATACTCTCCAACAGCGAGCCTCTGGAACTGGCGGATTCGCTGTTGCGCGGCGATCTGGCCCGCCTCTCCGCCATCCCCGGGATCGGCAAGAAGACCGCCGAGAGGCTCGTCCTGGAACTGAAGGAGAAGGTGAAAAAGCTCGGCATTACCCGGCCGGCCCAGGATGCCGCTCCCGCGGCAGCAAAGCAGGAGATACGCGAGGACGTCATCTCCGCCCTGATCAACCTGGGGTACAAGGAAGCGGTGGTGCAGAAGGCGCTGGGCGAGGTGCGTATCGCGGAGGATGCAACGCTCGAATCGATACTAAAGCAGGCACTTAAGATACTGATGAAGTAAGGCGATCACGGCGAAACCATCCCCGCTTGACCTTTAGCGCCAACTGTTATAACTTGACACGTCTGCATCAAGGAAGCGCCGCAGCACGGAGAGGTATGACCCGCACCATCGCCCCTGAAAAAATTGAAGAGGATTACCAGGAAGCCACCTTGCGCCCGCGCGCGCTCGACGACTACGTCGGCCAGGAGAAGGCCAAGGGAAACCTCGCGCTCTTCATCGACGCCGCCCGCGGCAGGGGCGAGGCGCTCGACCACGTGCTCCTCTACGGCCCCCCCGGACTCGGCAAGACCACCCTCGCCAACATCATCGCCTGCGAGATGGGTGTCAGCATCAAATCGACCTCCGGCCCGGTGATCGAGCGTCCCGGCGACCTGGCTGCGATACTCACCAACCTCGAGGCGCACGACGTCCTCTTCATCGACGAGATCCACCGCCTCTCCCACGTGGTGGAGGAGATCCTCTACCCGGCGATGGAAGACTTCCAGCTGGACATCATCATCGGCCAGGGCCCAAGCGCCCGCACCATCAAGCTCGACCTGCCGAAATTCACCCTGGTGGGCGCCACCACCCGCGCCGGGCTCCTCTCCTCGCCGCTTCGGGACCGCTTCGGCGTCATCTCGCGCCTGGAATTCTACACCCATGAGGAGCTCGCCTTCATCGTTACCCGCTCCGCGCGCATCTTCGGCATGGCCATCGACCCGGACGGCGCGATGGAGCTGGCCCGACGCAGCCGCGGCACGCCGAGGATCGCCAACCGCCTGCTGCGCCGCGTGCGCGACTTTGCCCAGGTAAGGGCGAGCGGCGTGATAACACGTGCGGTCGCGGACCAGGCGCTGGAGCTTCTGGAGATAGACCAGATGGGATTTGACACGATGGACCGGATGATACTTTTGACCATCATCGACAAGTTCGGTGGGGGACCGGTGGGGCTCGACACGATTGCCGCGGCGATCAGCGAGGAGAGCGACACCATCGAGGACGTCTACGAGCCGTTCCTGATCCAGAACGGCTTCCTGAACCGCACCCC
>DATCHY010000100.1:0-8260 GCA_036508065.1 Geomonas sp.
AAACCGGAACGGGTCCCGGCTTCCGACGCCGTTATGGCTCGGGAGGAGTCTCTGCTCTGGGCGTCTGTTCCTTCAGCGGACCTCTCCCGGAGGCTCTTTGAGCTCCCTGCCGGGACGGAACTGCTTGCCCGGGTAGTGGTCTTTGGCTTTCCAATAAATCCTGAACTCCCGGTTCCTGAGTGCACGAATCTTTGCCAGGTTGTTTTTCTTTAGTTCAGCTGGCAGCTGGCTGTTGACCTGCACGGTCCACGGCCCTTTGTAGGAGGATGAACGGTACCATGCGCCAGCCAGCGAATAATAGTAAGCTTTCGAGATATAGACCATGTCGTAAGGCACCCCCACCGCCACGCCGAATCCTAACTCCGACGGGAATAGAAAGTGCGGTGCCTGAGTAATCTCAATGGGAGGGCCTGCCCGCAGAGGCTTTTTGACAGGCACCTCGGGAGCCGGCTGGCTGGCCGGCGGTTGGCTGGGCGGCGGCTGGGGAGAGACTGGCGGTTGTTTGAAATACGAATCGATGGCCTCGTAGGGAAAGTACGTATCGGCGTACCCGGACAAGGAGTTCGTCAGCAGCAGTGCCAAGGTGGCAAGGGCGATAGACGCGGCCTTTCTCATGGGATCCCCCGTTAGAGTGGGTTTGCACTCCCTAATGTTACTGCAACTCACCGGGAGACGCAAGGCGTGGCCTGCTTCTGCGGCATCTCGGGCCACGGCATTTTAGGCAGGGGCAGAGAGGGCGGGGGGGCGGCTCAAAGCTTACTTGAATTTGGCCAGCTCAAGGCTGATATCCCAGAGGCGCCGCGCCGCATCAGCGTCGTAGGAAACGTCCGATGAATTGACCATCATCCGATTGGAAAAATACTTCCCGCTGATCCCGTCGACCTCGGGCGATGAAGCCAGATAAACGCTCGTTTTTGCTCCTTCGGCTGGCCCGATCAGGCCTCCTGCCCGCAAAGAGCCGACTATATGCCTGATCCAGCTGAGCCAACCGTTATTCCTGGAAAAATTGGTCAAGACGTTGCCCGGGTCCAGGGCATTTACCGTCAATCCAGTACCTTCCAATTGGCGGGATAATTCATAGGTGAAAAGCAGATTCGCGAGTTTGGACTGGGCGTAAGCCTCCTTGCCGTGGTAGCTTCCCGCGCCCTGCAGGTCGTCAAAGTTCATTCCCGTGCAACTTCTGTGAGAACCTGAGGCGACATTGACGATGCGTCCGTGACCGCTCGTCAGTAATTCTTTCAGAAGCAGATTGGTCAGGATAAAGCATCCCAGATGGTTGAGAGCGAAGGTCATCTCGTAACCGTCCGCTGAAAGCGACCGCGATAGAAATCTCGCCCCGGCGTTGTTTATTAAGACATCGAGGCGGCGGTACTTCCCTTTGAATCGCTCTGCCAACCCGTGTATCTCATCCTGCACCGACAAGTCGGCTACCATGGATTCAACGGAAACCCTGCCGGCAACTCGCCTGATTTCTTCGCAACTGCTGGTGCATTTCCCAAGGTTGCGACCGACCACGATCACCGTGGCGCCCAGTTGAGCCAGGGAAAGAGCCGTAGCAGCCCCTATTCCCGAGGTCGCCCCCGTCACCATGCAGATCTTGCCGGACATGCTTTTATCCCTGTCGTGCATCCCCTGTCTCCCGCCTGCCCGCCCTGCCGTATCCTGGGGCCTGTCAGCCCTGCGCGTTTCTCGAGTTCAGGAGCCGGTCTTCCCGGTGCAGGAACCAACGGTCCAGAACCAGACGGCGGGTGAGCCAGCCGCTGGAGAGGAGCGCCCTGGCACCCAGCCTCTTGATGCCAGCCGGAATGCCGAACCTGCCGAAATCCTCCGCTTTGCCGGCAAACCGCGCAGCAACGGCGGCTGCGTAAGGTTCAAGCTTCTCCTGACGGTAGTCTCCCGCGGCGTAAAGGATGGCATGGGCGGCCATGAACGCGGACTCGATTGCGGGAAGGATCCCTTCGCCGCTTTCCGGAAACGACACCCCGGCGGCGTCACCGATAAGCAGCGCCCGGTCCCCCACGATCCGACGCCCGCCCTGCAAGCGATAGGGGAGGTAGGCGTGCCCCCTGAACCTGAAACCTTCGGCGAGCTTCCCGTCCAGATCGCCGCGCCGCTTGAGATGGGCGCAGAAGTCAGCCACGCACCGGCGCAGATCCCCGCATTGCAGGCTCCCCAGGCCGATGTTCAGGAAGGCCCCCTTGCGCAGCAGCCAGCCGTACCCCTTGGTGTCGCGGGTGAAGGAAAGCGCAGTGTGACCGGCGGGGAGGCGGCAGCCTGCCAGTTGCTCCTCCCCCATCTCGAATTCCGCCACCATCGCCACGATCGCCGACTCCTTTCCCGGCTTGGCACCCAGGGCGCGGGCCACGGGGCAGTTGTGCCCGCCCGCCCCGATCAAGAGCCTCGCCCGGATCCTCCCGTTCACCAGCCAGCCATCCGCTGCACGTTCCAGGCTGGCGACCGGCTCGCCCAGCGCCGTCGGTGCCGCGCTCCGCAGCAGCAGGTAGTGGTCGAATTCGCGCCTCCTGATGCCGTAACTCACCGTCTCGCCGTAACCGGTCACGATCTCTTTGCCGTACATGACGCCGGTCCTGAATTCGCGGATATCCTGGAGCAGGCGCCCCTGGCGGTACAGTTCCGGATCGATCCTGAGCGTCTCGAGCACCGCCGGTGTGATCCACCCCGCGCACGGCTTGTCCCGGGGGAACTGGTCCCGGTCCAGAAGCAGGACGGATATCCCCCAACTGGCCAGGAGCCTGGCGCAGGTCGAACCTGCAGGCCCGGCGCCGACGATCAGCACATCACAGCTTTCCATCGCCCCGTTCCGTATCGAGCAGGTGGCGGCGGGTCCAGGGCACCTGATTGTTGCCCCGGCGCGTGAACAGCACCTGGTACAGCTCCAGCGATCCGGTGGTGAAGTTGGCGATCGAGCCGGAGAGGTAGAGCCGCCAGGCCCTGACGAAACTCTCGTCGAACATCTGCGCCACCTCTTCAGCGTTAGCCTCGAAGCGGCCCAGCCAGTGCTCCAGGGTCCTGGCGTAGTGCAGGCGGAGGTTCTCGATGTCGAGGACGCTGAACCCGAACGGCTCGAAAATCTCCATCATCTCGCGCACCGTCGGCGTATAGCTCCCGGGGAAGATCCGCTTTTCGAGCCAGTCGCTCATTGGCTCGGCGATATCCTGGCCGATGCTGTGAATAAGTCCCAGACCTGTTTCCGAGAGGGTGCGGTTGATGACCTCCCCGAGATTGCGGTAGTTGTTCGTGCCCACGTGCTCCAGCATGCCGATGGAGACGAAGACGTCGCACTCCCCGGAGATGTTGCGATAATCGTCCTCGATGTACTCGACCCCCTCGATCCCCTCGCTTTTTGCCCGCTGCCGCGCGTAGGCGATCTGCTCGCTGGAGATGTTGAAGGCTTTCACCCGGGCGCCGTACTGCTTCGCCATGTACCTCGCCAGTCCGCCCCAGCCGCACCCCGCCTCCACGACCCTCTCACCCCCCTTGAGCCGCAGCTTGCGGCAGACCAGGTCCATCTTGGCGATCTGGGCGGCCTCGATGGAGAGCTTCGGATCGGGGAAATAGGCGCAGGTGTAAAGCATCTCGTCGTCCAGCCAGAGCCGGTAGAAATCGTTGCCGATGTCGTAGTGGTGATGGATGTTCTTGCGCGACCCTGTGAGCGAGTTCATTTCCTGCCGGTACCAATTGGAAATCCGCCGGGTGCGGCGCCGCACGGCTCCGGGGCGCGTCATGGCGCGGTATACCGCTTCCAGGAACGGCACCAGTTCCCCTTCGATCTCGATGTTGCCGGCGCTGTAATCGTCGCCGAAGTACAGCAGCGGATTGGCGATCAGCCGCAGCAGCGTGCCCCTGTTGCGTATCACCATCCGAAATGGCGCGGCACTTCCGACGACAGCGTCCTTGCCGTCCCAAAGCGCCGCCCCGATCTCAGGCGAGCCGATCCCCTGCAGCACGGTCCGCAGCAGCCACCGGTCGAGCTCGAGAACTTTGCCTGATGCTTTGATATCTCCTGCGAACAGCGCGGTCGGGCAGACTCCATACAGTTTTGAAGTCTTCATTGTGGATACCTCAGTTCATTTAAATAGTATAAAGGCCGGGCGCCGGCCTTTAACGGATATTAATGATTGTGTGTGGTATCGGCGAAAAGTCAAGAGAGAAAGTCATGAGAGAGTTGCTTTAGGGGAACTGTCAAGTAGAGACGCATTGCACTGCGTCTCTGCGCTGGCACAAGGCGGCGCTTGAGATTTTTGCAGCAGTCGCTTCGGGGCAGGGAGCGTGTCCGGAATCCGGGACGGCTGCGACGCGTCAGGCCGGCAGGCTTGCCATGATGATCGGGTTGACCAGCTCCGGGTGGGTGACGGGCCCCATGTGCCCGGTGTCGAGCCAGTGCAGCCTGCAGTCGGAGAGGACTCGGGACAGCTCCTGCGCCACCCGTAGCGCCGGAAGCCTGCTCGATCTCCCCGCGATCAGGGTGACCGGCATCGGCAGCTGGCGGTAGTCGTTCAGGGTAAGCGGCGTCCGGGTCAGGGCCTGGAAATCGAGCGCCAGCTTTGCCGTCCTCCGGGCAAAGTCTTTTTGCACCCGCGGGGGGAAATTTGCGAAGCTCCCCGGGCCGCTCCAGTAGTCGAGGAAGGTGGCGGCCGCCTCCGCGCCAAGGCCCGCCGTCAGCAGCCTGCCGAGTTCCTGCATCATGGCGAGGACCGGCTCAAGCCCCGGGTCTCCCGGGTCCAGAAGATGAAAGGCGACCGGTTCAAAGACTGCGAGGGACCTGATACGCTCCGGTTGCTGATGGCAGAAGCGAAGCGCCACCGCACCGCCATAGGAGTGCCCGACCAGGTGGAAAGGCTCACCAGGGAGGAGTATCCTGTCAAGGAGCGACTGCACCAGCTCCACTTCGTCCAGGAGGGTAAAATCTTCCCGTTTTTCGGGCATGGGGGTGTCGCCGTAGCCGTAAAGATCGACGGCGATCACCCGGTGGTTGCCCTCCAGCACCCCGCTCAAAGCCCTCCACTGGTTCTTGGAACTCAGGGTGCAGTGCAGGAGGACCACGGCGGGACCTGCTCCGGCGCTGTAATAGGCGGGAAGGGACAGTTTCATGTTGATTACCTTATCACGTCCAGGAGGACGCTCCTACAGGGTTTAATCAAAACTGCAACAGTGCAGTTGAAGGTCGGTGCCGCAGCAACACTTCATTCCAGAGTTGATAATGCGAAACAGTGCCAGCATGTTGACGTGCCGCTTTTTGCCTATATGCTGAAGTCTTCACGTTCTCTGTTGTATCAGGAGTATATAGGATAGGCCAACCTGCTACTGCGACGTTGCCAGTATTCGCCTCCCGCTGCCCGTGACGACAGAGTATGCCGCTGGCAGTCCGAAGATAACCCAGGCGGGCTAAGGGGTCAACTGTTGTGAATAGAGGAGCAAGGGGGAGTCCCCTGCAGCGCAAGGTCTTCCAGGGAGAAGCTCAGCCGCACTAATTTTTAATTGGTGAGGTACCCCGGGATGCGGTATAGTGTCCGGTGGCATTTCTGTTGGAAGAGGAACCAGCCATCGAACATATCTAATCGAGCAGGAATTGGCCCGACGGGCTTCATGCCGGCTGTTTCGGGGAGCGAGCCTCCCCGATGGCAACGTGTGCAGCGAAGCGGCTACCGTCAGGGTGCGAAAAGGGGAAAGTCTGTGGCAAAGAAACCATGGGTGGACAAGGATCAATGTATCAGTTGCGGCATCTGCAAGACCAATTGTCCGCAGGTGTTTCGTTTCGACGCGCACGGCAAGGCGGAGTGCTATGACCCGAACGGGGCACCAGAAGAGGTGATACAGAGCACGGCGATCGATCTCTGCCCGGTGTCGTGCATAAGCTGGGAAGAGTGAAAAGAATGTGCTGAGCGAGCAGGCGCCGCGGGAAAAGGATCCAGTACAGCCTGAGGAGAGGTGATTTCAATGAAGGGAAACAGCTTTGACTGCGTGCAAAGCCTGCTGGTTGCAGGAAAGATCTATCGGTACCATTCCTTGAACGCCTTTGCCAAGGCCTCCGGGAAGGACATCTCAAGGCTTCCCTTTTCCCTGAAGATCCTGCTGGAGAACCTGCTGCGTCATGAGGACGGGGTCACGGTGAAGAGGGGAGATATCGAGGCGCTGGCTGGCTGGGATCCCCTTGCCACACCGGACCGTGAGATACAGTTCATGCCGGCTCGGGTCCTGCTGCAGGACTTCACCGGCGTCCCTGCGGTAGCCGACCTCGCGGCCATGCGCCAGGCGCTGCAGAGGCTCGGGGGAGACCCGGGGAGGATCAACCCGATGCAGCCGGCCGACCTGGTCATCGACCATTCGGTGCAGGTGGACCGCTTTGGCACCTCATTGGCGCTCAAGGATAACGCGGAGCTCGATTACCGGCGCAACCACGAGCGCTACCAGTTCCTGCGCTGGGGGCAGGGGGCGTTCCGGAATTTCCGCGTGGTCCCGCCGGCAACCGGCATCTGCCACCAGGTGAACCTCGAATACCTCTCACGGGTCGCGGTGGTGGTCGAGTCCGACCACGACTCCTGGCTCTACCCGGACACGGTGATCGGCACGGACTCCCACACCACCATGATCAACGGCCTCGGGGTCGTCGGCTGGGGTGTGGGCGGCATCGAGGCGGAGGCGGCACTGCTGGGGCAGCCCTGCTCCATGCTGATCCCGCAGGTGGTCGGCTTCCGGCTCTTCGGCCGGCTCAACGAGGGGGTGAGCGCCACCGACCTGGTCCTCACGGTCACCCAGACCCTCAGGAAAAGGGGGGTGGTCGGCAGCTTCGTGGAGTTCTTCGGCCCCGGGGTGGCAGGGCTCTCCGTGGCGGACCGCGCCACTATCGGGAACATGTCGCCCGAGTACGGCGCCACCATCGGAATCTTCCCGGTCGACAGCCAGACCACCGACTACCTCCGCCTTACCGGACGCGAAGAGCTGGTTGGCGTCGTCGAGTCGTATTACCGGGACCAGGGGCTCTGGCACGAGGCGAACCAGCCGGAGGCGAGTTACTCCTTCCTGATGGAGCTCGACCTGGGCGCGGTCGAGCCGAGCCTGGCAGGTCCGGCGCGGCCCCAGGACAGGATCCCGCTTACCGGCGTGAGCGCTTCTTTCGAAAAAGTCCTGCTGCGGATCGCTGAGGGCGAGGCGGGCGGCCCGCGGCCTGCCGGCACACCGGGGCAGCTGTCGCCGGAACTCGCGCCCGATAAGCCGGTCCCGGGACGGGTGCCGGTGCGCCAGCCCGACGGCGCAAGCTACAACCTTTGCCACGGCTCCGTCGTCATCGCGGCGATTACCAGCTGCACCAACACCTCGAACCCCACGGTGCTCTTCGCGGCGGCGCTTCTGGCGCGAAACGCGGTGCAGCGCGGGCTGCAGGTGAAGCCCTGGGTGAAGACCAGCCTGGCTCCCGGCTCCAAGGTGGTGACCGATTACCTGGCCGCCTCGGGCCTGATGCCGTATCTGGAGGCGCTCCGCTTCCACCTGGTCGGCTACGGCTGCACGACCTGCATCGGCAACAGCGGCCCGCTTCCCGACCACATCGCGCAGGCGGTCACCTCGGGGGATCTCTGCGTCGCCTCGGTGCTCTCCGGAAACCGCAACTTCGAGGGGAGGATCAACAGCCTCGTCAGGGCCAACTACCTCGCCTCGCCGCAGCTGGTGGTGGCGTATGCCCTGGCGGGTAACATCGGGATGGATCTGGGCCGCGAGCCGCTCGGGCTCGACAGCGCCGGCCTGCCGGTCTACCTGCGGGAGATCGTCCCCACCGACCGGGAGGTCGCCGATCTGGTCGCGCGCTACGTGACCCCAGAGCAGTTCAAAAGGAACTACGCGGAAGTTTTTCGCGGCGGTCCTCTCTGGAACGCCCTGGAAACGCCGACCGGCGAGCTCTACCAGTGGCGGGAGGACTCCACCTATCTGAAGGAGCCCCCCTTCCTCGCCGGGGTCGCAGCGGTTCCCGAGGCTCTGGTGGACGTGATCGGCGCCCGCGCGCTTGCCCTCTTGGGTGATTCGGTGACGACGGACCACATCTCCCCGGCCGGCTCGATCGGCAAGGGGAGCCCGGCAGGGAAATACCTGCTCTCGCTGGGAGTTCCTCCTGAGGATTTCAACTCCTATGGTGCCCGGCGCGGCAACCATGAGGTGATGGTGCGCGGGACCTTCGCCAACATCCGCATCAGGAACCGCCTGGTCCCGGGTGTTGAGGGCGGGTTCACCGTCCACTTCCCCAAAGAGG
>DATCHY010000101.1:0-5989 GCA_036508065.1 Geomonas sp.
GCTGGGGCTCTCCGTGGTGCACGGCATCGTCAGAAACCACGGTGGCGCCATCACGGTGAGCAGCTGGCCGGATGCGGGGGCCACCTTCGAGGTGCTCCTGCCGCGCATCGACCAGATCTGGCACGAGGCGGCCGGCGAAGCGCTGGCCCCGGCTGCCGGGGGGAGCGAGCGGATACTGCTGGTCGATGACGAGGAGGACGTGGTCTTTGCCGGGAAGAAGATGCTGGAGCGCCTCGGTTACCGGGTGGTGGTCGGCAGGGACGGACTGGATGCCCTGAGCATCTTCCGCGAATGCCCCGAAAGCTTCGACCTGGTCATCACCGATCAGACCATGCCCCTCATGACCGGGACCGAGCTGACCCGGGAACTCCTGCTGATCCGGCCCGACATCCCGGTGGTCCTTTGCACCGGCCTGGGACCGACCGCGGAGAGGGCGCTGCAGCGCGAGGAGGGAGATGTCACCGGCATACGGGAGGTGGCACTGAAACCGCTCGACCGCAAGGAGTTGGCGGAGATAATCCGGCGGGTACTGAACAAAGACGGGGAGGATCAATAGGATCATGGCAAGGATTCTGATTATCGATGACGAGGACACCATCTGCCAGTCCATGTCGCTGGTGGGCAGACGCAGCGGCCACGACACGGTCTGCGAGAACACCCTGGGGGGAGGGCTGGCCAAGGCCGCGTCCGAACCGTTCGATATCGTGTTTCTCGACGTGAAGATGCCTGACGGCAACGGCCTTGAGTTCCTCCCCAAGCTGGCACAAACTCCGTCCCGGCCCGAGATCATCATCATGACCGGCTATGGCGACCCGCTGGGCGCCGAGCTGGCGATCAACAGCGGGGCCTGGGATTACATCGAAAAAGGGTCCTCGGTGAAGGACATCACCCTGTCCCTGGTGCGCGCCCTGGAATACCGCAAGCAGAAGACCTCCCTGAAAGGGAGCTCCGCCGTGGTTGCCCTGAAACGGGACCAGATCATCGGCAACAGCCCCAAGCTGAAGGCCTGCCTCGACCTGGTGGCCCAGGCCGCCGGAAGCGAGACCAGCGTGCTCATCCTTGGTGAAACCGGGTCGGGCAAGGAGCTCTTCGCCCGGGCCGTGCACCAGAACAGCAAGCGGGGGGACAAGCAGTTCGTGGTGGCCGACTGCGCGGCGCTGCCGGTGACGCTCATCGAGAGCCTGCTTTTTGGTCACGAAAAGGGCGCCTTCACCGGCGCCGAGCGGGCCCGCGAGGGGCTCTTCAGCGAGGCCGACGGAGGGACGCTCTTTCTGGACGAGGTGGGAGAGCTCCCCCCGGCCATGCAGAAGGCCTTTCTCCGGGTGCTGCAGGAACGGCGCTTCCGGCCGGTCGGAGGTCACCGGGAGCTTGAGAGCGACTTCCGCCTGGTGGCGGCAACCAACAGGAATCTGGATCAGATGGTGCAGGCCGGGGAGTTCCGGGCCGACCTGCTGTTTCGACTCAGATCGTTCGTGATCGAGCTTCCCCCCCTGCGGGAGCGCGCCGACGACATCAAGGAGATCACCCGGTACTTCATGGATAAATTCTGCGAGCGCTACGGCCTGGCGCCCAAAGGGTGCTGTCCCGATTTCATGGAGACGCTCCTTGCCTACAGCTGGCCCGGCAATATCCGGGAATTCATGAACACGGTGGAGCGCACGGTCGTTGCGGCACGCGAGGAACCGGTCCTCTTTGCCCAGCACCTGCCGGCCCCGATCCGCATCCAGGTCGCCCAGACCGGGGTGCGCCATCATGAGGCCCCGGATCGGCAGCGGGCCGGTGCGCCGCCAGCCGAGCTTCCCAAGCTGAACGATTTTCGGGAAACCGTCTACGCTCAGGCCGAGAAGCAGTACCTCCATGACCTGATGTCCCTGGCCAACAAGGACATCTCCGCAGCCTGCCGCCTCTCCGGGCTGTCGCAGTCGCGTCTCTACGCCCTGCTGAAAACCCACGACCTGCACCGCTCTTCGTAGCAACTGGCCCTTTTTCCCCGCGTGGTTCCGTTTGGTTGCTGCACTCCGTCGCAACTCCCTCGTCCGCCCCTTCGGGGCACCTTCTCAAAAGTCCAAACCGGCGCTGCCTTTTTACTGCCGCGCAGGAAGATTCCTGTGCGGCAGGAATCCCCCCCGTTTCCCTTTGCCCGCAAAAACCCCTGCAAGGCTCCCGTAACGGTTTGTGATCACTAATGTAATTCGGTTCGACCACTCCCCGCACTCTTCCTGCCGCAGATGCCTGCCGGCTTTTGCCTCTTTTTACGACCTTCCTGTAACATGCGGATATCCTTGCCCTATTATACGAAATTTTCGAAATTTGGCATTTCGGCATTCAAGTTGCTGTTAGAGGAGTAAACCCTGCGGGGGAACCATTTAAAAGGAG
The DNA here is from genome assembly GCA_036508065.1 of Geomonas sp. Classification (GTDB taxonomy): domain Bacteria; phylum Desulfobacterota; class Desulfuromonadia; order Geobacterales; family Geobacteraceae; genus Geomonas. The sequence continues at coordinate 2,377 of DATCHY010000101.1, forward strand.
AGCGCCATGAAAAAGGAATCCGAAAACTCAGCGTCGGGTAAGTGGGCAAGTTGGTCGATCGTGGGCTTGGTGTTAGCCGGAACCTTGCTCATCTCGGGCGTCTCGGATGTGTCGGAAGGAAGCGGCGCCATGGCGAAAATCTTCCTCACTTTCCTGGCAGCGGTCATCGTGGTCCAGGTAATCCCCGGCCTGGTGCTGCTTGGTGCCATGTTCAAGGGGATCTACAGCATGTTCGGCAAGAAGGAAAAGGTGACCCTGGGGGAAAATAAGAAATAGACCCGGGGACTCGATTCAAACGCGAGGTGAGTTATGGACGTGCGAGGAATCATCATAGCGGACAAGGATGCCGAGTATCGCAGCCAGGTTGCCGATTTTTTCAGGAAGGCGGGATACCAGGTCGAGACGACCGATTCGGCGGTCCGCGTTCTGTGCAGCATTCTGGAAAAGCAGACCCCGGTGCTGCTGCTGGGAAGCGACTTCGACAAGAAGATTGGCTCGGCGGACCTGATTCACCTGCTCAAGAAGTGCAACCGCCATCTGCACGTCATCATGGTGTCCGACGAGATGCCGCTCGCCCTGGCCCGCCAGGTCCGCCAGGAGGGGATTTTCTACCATGCCCTGAAACCGGCGACGGCGGGCGATACCGAAGAGATCGGGCAGGCGGTGGCCTGTGCCTTTGAAAAGCAAGGGACGAGCGCCCTGACCGATCCGGCCCCGGCACCGGCACCGCAGAGTCAGCCGGCTCTTTGCCAAGCGGACGATAAAACCGGGTTTAGTTGGGCGAAGTTCAGGAAGACGCTGCCGTTGATCCTTGGCCTTTCAGCCTTGGTCTTCGGCACGAGCTACCTCGCGCTGGCAGCGGCGGAAACGGCGCGCGGCGGCAGCAGTTTGGCAATCTGGGTATTCCTCGGTTTTTGCGCCCTGATCGTCGCAGGTCAGCTGCTGCCGATCTTTCGCATCAAGCTGGTGCTGGGCGGCGCCGAGGAACGGCAGGTACAGCAGCCCACCCCGAGGAACGAAAAATAATCGATCTGTCGGCTGAATCCAGATCGGGAAAAACTACAAATTCCAACAAAAGGAGGAAGCCACGTGAAAGTAGCGACGAAACACCGGATATTCCGGCTTCTCATGACCGTGACGCTGGCTGCGGCGCTCTGCACAACTGCTGCAGCCCAGGAATGGGACGGTTACTCGTTTGGCGACCAGACAGGGAAAAACGAGGCCTGCCTGAGCTGTCACGGCAACGCCCAGACGGTCAAAGGCGCCTCACTCATCAACCGGACGCAATTTGCCCACACCACTCATGCACTCATCGGATGCCAGGCATGTCATGACGCGGTCTCCCAAAGCCATCCCGATGGGGGACGCACGTCCCGGGTCGACTGCCAGCAGTGTCACGTCGACATCAGCGCCGAATACGCTCTCAGCATCCACGCCGGCAAGGCACCCTGCGCCGGCTGCCATAACCCGCACAAGGTGGAAACTCCCAAGGAGATTTCCGGCCAGGAGATAAATCAGATCTGTTCGGGATGCCACGACAAATACCAGATGACGGCGAAACACGGGGAATGGCTGCCCCAGGCGGAACTGCACCTCTACATGCTCCCCTGCATCACCTGCCACACGGGATCGAAGAACTACTTCATCAGCATGTACATCGTCAAGAACAAGGATAATTCCCGGCTGGGCAGGCTCGAAGTGGCAAGCTACGACGAGCTCAAAAAGGCCGCCGGAGGGGAGAGCATCCTTTCCCTCATCGACACCAACCGCGACAACTATGTCTCCATCGCCGAGCTGCGGGACTTCAACAAGAACCCTGATCACAAGTTTCTTCGCCTCCAGGGGATGATGACACCGGAGACCGTAACCCACAGGTTCGAGATCCTGGACAACCGCCGCAACTGCACGTTCTGCCACGCCTCAGGTACGGCTGCCATGCAGACCAGTGTCATCGCCCTGCCTGAGGAAAACGGCACCTTCCGCCGGGTGGCGGTCGAAAAGGGAGCGGTGCTCGATGCCCTGTACGGCACTCCCGACTTCTACCTGATGGGATCGACCAAGAATTCGTATCTTAACGGCATAGGCCTCGCCGTCATCTGCGGCGGCCTTATCCTGCCGGTAGGTCACGGGTCCCTGCGTTTCCTGACGCGCAAAAACAGAAAGGCAAAGGAGCACAAGTCATGAGCGAAAAAAAGATGATCTATCTCCAGCCGGTACCGGTGCGTATCTGGCACTGGATCAACGCCTTCGGCATCATCACCCTCATCGTGAGCGGAGCGCAGATCCGCTTCCCTGAATACCTGACCCTCCTGGGGAGCTACCGGTCAGCCATCCAGATCCATAACGCAGCAGGTGTCATAGTCGCGGTCTCTTTCTCATTCTGGTTTTTCTATTACAAGATGGTCAAGAATACCCTGGACAAGCTGTATATTCCCAACCAGGAAGACCTGCAGCACGGTCTGGTGCGCCAGCTCCTCTTCTACTGTTTCTGGTACTTCCTCGGCAAGCCGAGCCCGTTCCATGCTACGCCCAATGAAAAATTCAACCCCATGCAGAAGTCGGCCTACCTGGCAGTCATGTTCGTCCTCATGCCGCTGGTGGGACTCACCGGGATTCTCCTTATGAACGTGACTCCGCTTCGGGTTCTTATCCTCATGTCGGGCGGAATAAAGATCATCGACACCACCCATTTCCTTTTGGCCTGTTCCCTGCTAGCCTTTCTCTGCACCCATGTCTACCTGGCAACGCTGGGATCCACTCCCCTTGCCTACATAAGGCCGATGGTGTTCGGGTGGGAAGAGGTGGAAGACCATCATGAGGAGACGCACCAGGAAGAAGCTTCGGCCTCGAAATACCGGCCCGTGCGCCACTATCCCGAGTACCAGGGAGTGCGGTCGGAACAAAGCGACAGTTAGGGGGAAAGGGTGTAGAGGGGCAGACGTCCACTACAGGAAATTGACTACAGGAAAATTGACTACACAGGTAAATTGACTATAGGGAAAGGAGAATGCCATGCTCGGACATATGATCGGACAGCTAAAGCCAAAAACATCATCCGCACGGACGAATGACCATTCGCCCCTACGGCCACACCACCAAGCCGACCGCTCAATAAGCCCCGATCATGGCCGGCACGCGATACTGGTTTCCCTAAACGAACTGCAAGCCCTTTCCCGCCGCGGCCTGTGGGGTATCCTCCTGTTCCTCACCCTGAGCGCCGTCACCCTCTATTGTCGCGAAGCGGGGCTCTTCGCCCTGGTTCCGGCGGATCTTAAAGATCTGTTCGGCGAGCCCCCGCCGACGCATCTGCTTCACATCGCACTGGCCGTATCGTGGCTCTCCGCCCTGGTGCTGATCCTGGGTCGCGTGACGGGAGAAGGCAGGCCTTGCTACAGCTGGTACAATGTCGGGCTGCCGGCGGCCTTTTACCCGCTCTACGTCTTCGCCGATCCTGCGGGCACCCATTTCCCGGCCGTATTTGCCGCCGGGCTGGTCCTTCTCGTCATAGAGCACGTAAGCGTTCTTTGCTATGCTTCCAAGGCGATTCGCGAAGAGTCGGAGCGACTGAGCCAGCTGCCGAACTGAAAGGAGCAACTGAAAGAAACGCCCGTCC
>DATCHY010000102.1:0-3888 GCA_036508065.1 Geomonas sp.
CATAGACGTGGTCGCCAACAACCTGGCCAACGTGGCCACCACCGGGTTCAAGAAGAGCCGCGCCGATTTCCAGGACCTCATGTACCAGAACGTCAAGACGACCGGCGCACCCTCCACCAACTCGACCACGATTCCGACCGGGATCCAGGTAGGGCTCGGGGTGAAGCCGGCCTCGGTCACCAAGATATTCTCGGCAGGTAACATCACCCAGACCGGCAACGACCTCGACCTGGCGATCCAGGGGGACGGCTTCTTCCAGGTCCAGCAGTCCGACGGCAGCACCGCCTACACCAGGGCCGGCACCTTCAAGAAGGACGGCCAGGGGAGGGTGGTGACTCCGGACGGCAGCCCGGTCCTGCCGGAGATCCTGATTCCCAGCAACGCGACCAAGATCACCGTCGGCAACGACGGGACCGTCTCGGTGCAGCAGGCGGGCCAGAGCTCCGCGACCACGGTCGGCACCCTGCAGCTCGCCTCGTTCTCGAACCCCTCGGGGCTGAACGCCATCGGCAAGAACCTCTTCCTCCCCACCGACTCGTCGGGCTCTGCCACGACCGGCACCGCCGGACAGAACGGCCTGGGAACCCTGGAGCAGGGGTACGTCGAGATGAGCAACGTGAGCATCATGGAGGAGATGGTCAGCATGATCGTCGGCCAGCGCGCCTACGAGATCAACTCCAAGGCGGTGCAGGCCTCGGACGAGATGCTGCAGCAGGCTGCCGGGCTGAAAAGGTAACGCGATGAGAGCCCTCCTGTTAGCCCTCATGCTGCTGGTCCTGCCGCTTTCGGCCTTCGCCCTTCCCGCCGCGCCTGTTGCCGCTCCCGGGACCGTGGTCACCGAGGCGGAGCTGCGCCGCGTGATCAGCGACTTCCTGATCCAGAAAGTGGAGCATTTAAGCGCCGAGGTCTCGGTCAAGAAGATCGGCTACAGCGGCGATATGAGGCTTCCCCCGGGCAAGGTGAGCTACGAGGTGATCGCCCCGGAGCGCTGGGAAGGGTGGGGCAACGCCTCACTGGCACTGATCGTGCGTGTGGACGACCAGGTCAAGCGGAACCTGACCGTCTTTGTGGAGGTCGAGGCGCTGGCCGAGATGGTGGTCGCCACGCGGACCCTGGAGCGGGGCGAAGTGATCGGGGAGTCCGACGTAGCAGTCGCGCGCCGGGACCTGGCCCGCATGCAGGGGCGGTTTTGCCGGAAGCTGGAGGACGTGATCGGTATGAGGGTGAAGAGTGCCATCAGGGGGAACTCGCCGCTGCGGGCGGACTACCTGGAGCGGCTCCCGATCGTGAAGAGCGGCCAGATGGTCACCATCGTGGTCGAGAGCGAGATGGTCAGGATCACCGCCAGCGGCAGGGCCAAGGGGTCCGGGGCGCTCGGGGATACCATAATGGTGCAAAACCTGTCGTCGCAGAAGGAACTCGCAGCGCGGGTGGTGGACGCGACGACGGTCAGGGTGGATTTCTGATGGAACTGACAATTTTCAAGAAGAGCATCGGTTGCGCGGCGCTTCTCGTGCCGCTTCTGCTGGGCGCCTGCGCCTACCGGAGCGCCGAGGTGAAGACCCCGTCCTTCGACGAGCAGATCACCAAGCCGCAGCCAAGCTACGCCACCGGCTCCCTCTGGCAGGCCTCCTCCACGGGGCTCGCCGAGGACCTGAAGGCGCGCAGGCGCGGCGATATCATCACCGTAGTCATCTCCGAACAGGCGAGCGCCAGCAAGCAGGCGAGCACGGGAACCAAGCGCGGCACCAGCATGAGCGCGGGGATGCCGAACCTGCTCGGCCTGGAAAAGACCCCCCTCAAGAGCTGGGTGGACCTGGACAAACTGCTGAACCTCAGCTTCGACTCGAAATTCGACGGCAGCGGGACCACCAGCAGGCAGGAAAACCTGCAGGCCACCATCTCGGCGAAGGTGGTGGAGGTGATAGGAAACGGCAACTTCCTGATCGAGGGGAGGCGCAACGTCAAGGTGAACAACGAGGACCAGGTCATCGTGCTGACCGGCATGGTGAGAAGCCGCGACGTCAGCGCGGACAACACCATCAGCTCCGCGCTGATCGCGGACGCGAAAATCACCTACAGCGGCAAGGGGATCATCAGCGACCGGCAGAAACCCGGGTGGCTGATGAACGTCCTGGACGCAGTGTGGCCCTTCTAGAGAAAACGTTCTACGTTCTACGTTCTACGTTCAGAATTTGACAACTTAAAAGGGTTTCAGAAGGATTCAAAGTTTTGACATTGAACGTTGAACGCAGAACGTTGAACGTTGAACAGCTTCTAAGAGGTTCAAGTGAAAGGTAAAATCTGGATCAAGACATGCTCCGCGGCGCTCCTCCTCCTGCTCCTGCCGCAGCTCGCGCTGGCGGCCAGGATCAAGGATATCGCCGCCTTCGACGGGGTGAGGGAGAACCAGTTGATCGGCTACGGCATCGTGGTCGGCCTGAACGGCTCCGGCGACACCGACCAGACCAAGTTTCCGGTGCAGTCGCTGGTCGGCGCCCTGGAACGGATGGGGGTCACCGTCAGCCGCAACGAGATCACGGTGAAGAACGTCGCCGCCGTCATGGTGACGGCGCTGCTCCCTCCCTTTGCCAAGCAGGGGAACCGTCTCGACGTGCTGGTCTCCTCCGTGGGCGACGCCAAGAGCCTGGCGGGCGGGACGCTGATGATGGCGCCCCTGAAGGGTGCCGACAGCCAGATCTATGCGGTGGCCCAGGGCGCCATCCTGACCAACTCCTTTTCCTACGGGGGCCAGGCGTCGAGCGCCATGAAGAACCACCCGACTGCGGGGACCGTGCCGGGCGGGGCGCTGATCGAGCGGGAACTCCCCAACGTGCTCGCCGGCAAGAACGCGCTGAAGCTGAACCTGCACCAGTCCGACTTCACCACTGCGGCCCGGGTGGCGGGCGCCGTCAACGAGCGCTTCAAGGGCGGGGTGGCAACCCTGACCGACCCGGGGAGCGTGCAGATCTCCGTCCCGGACTCCTACCGGGGCCGGGTCATCGAGTTCGTGGCGGAGCTCGAGCGGCTGGAGGTGAACCCGGATATCACGGCACGGGTGGTGATGAACGAGAGGACCGGGACCATCGTCATGGGTGAGAACGTGCGGATCTCGACGGTGGCGGTCTCCCACGGCAACCTGACCGTCGTGGTTAAGGAAACCCCCAAGGTCTCCCAGCCCAAGGCGCTGGCGGCCGGGACCACGACGGTGGTGCCGAGAACGGATCTGAAGGTTGTTGAAGAGAAGGTGAACCTGTCGCTGTTGCGGGAGGGGGCCAACCTCGGTGAGGTGGTGCGCGGCCTGAACACGCTCGGGGTGACACCGAGGGACCTGCTCGGCATCATGCAGGCCATCAAGGCCGCGGGTGCGCTGAACGCCGAACTGAGCGTGATGTAGCAACGTTTCAAGGAGAGCGATTATGGAAGTCAATACGATACCGGCTAGCGTCTTGCCCATGGTCGACGCCCAGGTGCCGGGAGCACTCATGGCCAAGCACCAGGCGGCGGCCCCTGCCCAGGCCAAAAAAGTGGCCCAGGAGTTCGAGGCGATGTTCGTCGCGATGATGCTGAAGTCGATGCGGGAAACGACCGGCAAGGACAAGCTGACCGGCGGGGGGCACGGCGAGGAGACCTTCCGGTCCCTGCTGGACCAGGAGTACGCCGCGGCGGCTTCCCGAAACGGCGGCATCGGGCTGGCAAAGATGATAGAGAAGGAACTCACGCGCACGGGGAATGCGGCGCCGCCCTCCCTGAAGGGGGCGAGCCATGCGGATTGAGGGCTCAGCCTATGTAGTGGACCTGTCGCGCTCGCAGGCGGTGCGCAAGGAGAGCGGGGAGGCGGCCGCAGTCAAGGGGGCCGCGCCGCCGGCCCGGCTGCAGAGTGCGGAA
>DATCHY010000103.1:0-6071 GCA_036508065.1 Geomonas sp.
CTCCTCCCCGACCGAGACGGCCACCAGCGCGCGGTAGTAGCCGTAGGGCTCCAGGGCGAGCCGGGCCTTGTCCCCGGCGTGCTGCGCGAAACGCTCTAGCCAGAGCCGGTCCACCTTCCCGTCCCGCACTATCCCGGGGGGAAGGGCGAGCGCCTCGCGGACGTTTTTCTCGGCCCCCCCCTCAACCCCGGTCACCTCCAGCTCCACCGGGTCCGCGGCGCACAGGTTCGCGGGCCGGCTAAGAAGCAGCGCGAGACAGGCAATCGCGGCGAAAAGGAAGCTGAAACGCGCCATGGTAACGCCTTTTTGCGGGGAATACCTGCCGATAGCCGTGATCCGGCGGCGGAGGCGGGTCCTGCCGGGGGTGCGAACCTCTGAATTTTACCATCTATCTCCGTCAATGCACCGCGCAGCCGATAGATCGTTGCCAGTAGGAGTGTGTGAAATAATTGGATCAGCACCGAACCTGCCGGACTCTGTTATAATGACAACCGGGACATATCGCCATTACGAGGTACGGCATGTCAGAGACGCATCCAAATGGAGAAGAGGCACCGCGCATCCGGGAGATGATCATCGACGATCTGTCACAGGTCTTTCATATCGGCGAGGATCTCTTCACCGCCGAGTATTCCCAGAGCCTGTACCGGACCTGGGACGAGTACGAGATAACCACCCTGTTCAATTCGGACAACGAGCTCTGCATCGTCGCGGAACAGGGAGACAGTATCCTCGGGTTCGCGCTGGGGACGACGGTGAAGAAACACAACTCCCCGTGGAAGTACGGCTATCTGGTCTGGCTCGGGGTGCGCCGCGAGATCCAGAAACTGCAGGTGGGAGAGCGGCTCTTCAAGGAGATCAAGAAACGCATGAAGGAACAGGGGGTCCGGATGATCATCATCGACACCTCGGCAAACAACCAGCCGGCGATCCGCTTCTTCGAGAAGCACGGCTTCGACAACGTCCAGGAGCACGTTTACATGACACTCAACCTGTCGCGCAGGAACAAGAAGAAAGCGGTGAAGAAGCCGTGAGCGGGCGCCTTGAGAAGGTTCTCGCGGCCATCGACTCGGTCCGGCTCAGAAAGACCCTGCTGGAGCTGATCGACATCTATTCGCCGTCGGGAAAGGAAGAGGACATCCAGCTATACCTGGAGGAGATCCTGGTCCGGGCGGGGTTCGCCGTGGAGCGGCAGGAGGTGGAGGAGGATCGCTACAACCTGCGGGTGACCATGGGCGAGGGGGAGCCGCAGCTCTACCTGGTGGGGCACGTGGACACCGTTCCCGCCTGGGATCTCGAGGAGTTCGGGGCCAAGGAGGGAGGGGACATCATCCACGGGCTGGGGAGCGCCGACATGAAAAGCGGCTGCGCGGCCATGGTCGAGGCCTGGCTCGCCCTGGCCCTGGCGCTGTCCGGGAGCGAGCGCCCCCCCGTGGGCCTGCTGCTCGCCGTCGGGGAGGAGGAAAACGGCGACGGCAGCGCCAAGTTCCTGGAGAGCTGCCGGGCGCCCTGGGCGGTGATCGGCGAGCCGACCGGGCTTTCGGCCTGCTTCGCCCATTACGGCTACCTGGAGGCGGGGTTCGTCACCCATGGCCTGAAGAGCCACTCCTCGCTTCCCGAGCTCGGGCATAACGCGGTGGAGTCGATGCTGAGGGTCCTGCTGCACCTCGGGAGCAATTCCCTGTTCAACCGCGAGCAGTCCGAGATCGTCTACTCGATCCGGGAGATGCGCTCCTCCCAGCAGGGGTTCGTGGTCCCCGACCGCTGCGAGGCCTGGATCGACCTGCATCTCGCGCCGGACCGGGACCCGGCCTCCCTGGAGCGGGCCATCCGCCAGCTGGCTTCCGGGGCGGACCAGTACATCCCCGGGCTCGACCTGAGCGTCGCCTTCGATTTCGCCTCTGCCGGCTACAACCTCGGGACCGACAACCCCCTGGCCCGGGCCCTGGAGCAGATCTACCCGCGGCTAGGTCTCGCCCTGAAACTCGACGCCTTCCGCTCGCACTCGGACGGCAACCTCTTCTTTGCGGCCGGGTGCCGGCCGCTCATCCTCGGCCCCGGCGCCCTGGAAGTCTGCCATACCCCCGAAGAGCAGGTGGATTTCGCGGAGGTGGCCGCCGCGGCACGCATTTACGCGGCTCTCTGCCTGGCCCTCGGTTAGGCCGAGAGCGTCAGAACGAGGCATTACCCATCGACTGGTGGCAGCGCCGGCAATCGTTCATCGGAAATGCCACCTGCATGTGGCAGGCACCGCAGAAGTTGCCATACATGTTGCTGTCCATGGTGAAATCCGCCGTCGATTTCTTCTTGATGTTGAAAATGTCAGGATGGCAACTGGAGCAGTCAAGCTCCGCGAAATGCTCCTGATGGGAGAAACCGACATCGCTGCGGGGCGACGCAGTCCCAAGCTTCAAGGGCTGCTTCAATTTTTCGGGGAACTGTATGAGGCGGGAGGGATCGAGGGCATCGACCGGCTTGATCGAGCCGTCCCTCAGGGCCGCCGACCAGTCTATGCCGTTGCCGAAAGCCGCCATGGGGAGCGAATCCGTGAAGCCGGCAAACCGCTGTTCCAGGTCCTTGGTACTATCCATGTGGCATTTCTTGCACTGGGCCTTGGGCCCGTCAGCCACCGTGAACGCGATCGAGCCGTTGTGACAGGCCCCGCAGAATTTCCCTGCCAGATACTGATTCCTGGTGATCCCGCTGTCACCCAGCCGCATGCCGAATCCCAGTTCCTGATGGCAGACGCGGCAGGTGTAGCGCGCCCGGTGGCTCCAGTGGGAGAAGACCACCGGCGCCATCCCAGCTTTCCTCGACCTGGCGCGCATGACCACGTTGCCGTACTTCCAGAAGGGACCGTTGGGAGGCATGGACTTGATGACTTTTCCCAGTTCGGCACGATCCATCGCCGTGCCGTCGGCACAGACTGAAAGCACAAGGATGAGAGCAAACAGCGCGCCGGGCACAAGCCTTGCTTCCAGATATTTCCAGGTATCACACATGCGCATCCCACGTTACCTTACCGTTCATTTCGAGGGGGGTTGGTTCTTTTTATACTCCAGGACGTAGGCATAAAGGTTCCTGCACATCTGCAGTCTTTTCAGATAGACCTTGCGCACCGATTCTTCCTCGGTTTCGATCGCCTTTTGCAAGGCAGCGCATTTTTCGATCAGCAGGTTCAGTTCATTCACGGTAAGCGACATGGCCTCGCCGGTCTGGGCGCAGGTCTGGTCGAAATCCGCCCGCCACGGTTCCTCGCCGCCCGCCAGCCCCTGGAACAGCCAGAGGCAAAAAAGTCCCGTCACGGTCGCGGTCCTAAGCTTTCTCAGTAGAGTCGTCATGGCCCGGTCACGAAAGAGGCTTGGCATGACAGCGCTTGCAGTCGGTCTGCGGGAAAGCGACCTTGTCGTGGCACACGCCGCAGTACTTCCCGTCAAAAAGCTCGATCATGGTGTACTTGGTCGCACCCTTCTTGATCCCGACAAAGATATCCGGATGACAGAGTTCGCAGCCGTTCCAGACCGTGTGCTTGCTGTGTGAGAATATGATGTCAGGCATCCCCTCGACCTTTGCCTTGAGAGCGAAATCACCCTGAATCTTCATCCCCGGTTTCATGATGGAAACCCCGTCCAGATGGTCGACCAGTTTCAGCGCTCCGGATTCTTCCGCCTTCTCCCAGTTTATGCCGTTACCGAAGGTCTCCTTGGGCATCTTTTCCATGAACCGGTAAAAGGCCTCCTCCCTGGCCGGGTCCTTCTCCAGCGCGTGACATCTCTGGCATCTCTTGTACTCCTCCCGGCTGTAGCTGCTGGCACAGGACTCGAAAATCCTGACCTTGTTAAGCGAACTCCTGCCGTTGTGGCAGCTGCCGCAGAAATACCCCTTGGCGTTGTCCGCGGCACGTATCTTGGTCGAGTTCGCGGTCATCCCGAAGCCGACATCGACGTGACACAACCTGCAGGTGTAGCTTTTGCGGTGCAGCCAGTGATCGAATACGGCCGGCGGCATCCCCGCCTGCTGGGAATAATTGCTGATGGTGACGCTGCCGAATTCGTAGGGAAGCGGCTTTCTTTTCTTGGACCCGCCTGCCGCCCAAAGAAGACTGGTCCCCGCGAGCAGGATCGTGCAGACGAGAAATATCTTTTTCATTTTCCCCCCTCCCTGAATTTTCAGACAAGAAACGCCAGGACATGCCTTATGAGAAACAGATAATGTGTTTAATTTATTTCAAATGCTACAATATAACAAGACTAATTTCAACCGAGGCGAAGAATATTCTTCTCTTCATTCCACTGAGAGGCAGCGCAACTGAAGGCAGGCGGAATACGCCATAAAGGATAGGCACAAACTTTTGACTGAAACACCGATCAGGAAGTCACCTAGAGAGGGAGATTTGCCAACCAGTCAACAGCCCCTACCCCTCTTCTGTGCAAATTTGCTTCAGCCTGATCGGCAGGTTTCCAGTGCCTTGGCCACAAATGTTATGCCAGCAGACGCGAGTCCGGCAAAAGTCTTCTGGCAGTGTAGGGGGTTTTGAACAATGGCTGAAGATCATCGCTAACCAGCAAAGGAGATGGCGCGGACCAAGTAAATAGTTGCCCCGCCGTCGTTTTCGGAGTAACCTGCGGTATCTTTCAAGCATTAACAAAGGCGGTCCGCGTGCTGCGTTGCATCCTGGTTGTATCCCTCCTGCTGGCCATCTTTTGCCCCAATCCATCACACGCGGCCCCGGTCAAGACCGGGGCGGAAATCCTCAGCGAGGAGGGGTTCCAGTCCCTCAAAGGGAAGAGATTCGCCCTGGTCACCAACCAGTCGGCGATGGTTTCCGGCGCCCACCTGATCGAGGCGATGGGGAAAGCGGGCCTCCATCCGGCCGTCATCTTCACCCCGGAGCACGGGCTCAAAGGTGCGGCGGAGGACGGCGTGCATCTCGCCGACGGCAGCGATGCCGGCATACCGGTCAAAAGCCTTTACGGAGCGGCCAGGAAGCCGCGCCCGGAGGATCTCAAGGGACTCGACCTCGTGCTGTTCGATATCCAGGACGTGGGAGCCCGCTTTTACACCTATATCTCCACCATGGGGCTCGTGATGCAGGCCGCAGCCCAGGCGGAGATCCCGCTCGTGGTGCTCGACCGCCCCAACCCTCTGGGCGGCAGCTACGTCTCCGGGTTCGTGCGGCGCGAGCTTCCCGAGACCTTCACCTCGCTCTACCCGATCCCGCTGGCACACGGCATGACGGTCGGCGAACTCGCGGGTATGATCAAGGGGGAAGGGATGCTGCCGGGACTGTCGCAGCTCGAGCTGAGCGTGGTCCGGATGCGGGGGTGGCAGCGCTCCATGCGGTGGCCCGACACGGGACTCCCCTGGGTGTCGACCAGCCCGAACCTTGCCGCTTTCGAATCGGCACTGCTCTACCCGGGGATCGGCCTGCTGGAGGCGACCAGCGCCTCCGAGGGGCGCGGCAGCGCGGAGCCGTTCCGGCTGGTAGGGTGGCCCGGCATCGACCCGCAGGCTCTGGCACTGAGTCTGAACGGCCAGGGGCTGGCCGGGCTGCATTTCGAGCCGGTGCGGTTCACACCGGTGAGCCTCCCCGGAAAATCGAGCGCGCCCAAATACCGCAACCGGGAACTAGGCGGCGTCCGCATCGAGATCACCGATTACCGCCAGGTGCTTCCGGTCGAGGCGGGGGTAGCCGTCGCCTGTGCGCTCTATGCCGCGATCCCCGAAACGGCGCGCAAGGTATATTTCAAATCCGGCTTCGACGACATGGCAGGCTCCGCCCTGCTGCGCCGGGGGGTGCAGGGGGGAGAACCGGCGGGAGCGGTCATTGCCCAGTGGAACGACGAGGTACGGCACTTCCTGAACCTGCGTCAGGGCTACCTGCTCTACCACGATGAACCGGAGCGCCGGCAACAAGGCGTGCCGCCCTGATCAGGTCAAAAAAAAGGGACCCCATATGATCACTCTGCAAGAAAACATACCCCTGGCGCCTTTTACCTCCTTTGGCATCGGCGGGCCCGCACGCTTCCTCGTGGAAGCAGGGAGCACGGAGGAGTTGCGGGACGCTGTGC
>DATCHY010000104.1:0-2567 GCA_036508065.1 Geomonas sp.
TCGGTCGAGGCGATCATAGCCATCATCAAGGCCAACGTCGCCACCGCCAAGCTGATCATCAGGCGCGCCGTGCAGCAGATCACCGGCGAACGGAGCTGTCCGTGCGCCTCGGCGCTAAAGTACGCGGTGATCAGCGACACAACTGTCATACCGGTGGAAACCCGGGAGAACCTGGAGCTGATCATCGGGAAGTACCTGTAGCAGGTAGCGACGCCTCAACGGCTCAACGACTCGCCTCGGTTTACCGGCCTTGGAGCCGCTTCGTTCCGATAACTTGTGATGTTTTAACCACTGACAGCTGAAAAGCGCAACCGGAGCACGGTTGTTTGGGAGGATTCAATGAGTATACTCGTCGTCGGTTCGGTCGCCCTTGACTCGGTAGAAACCCCTTTTGGCACCAGGGATCGCGTGCTCGGTGGCTCGGCCACCTACTTTTCCACCTCGGCGAGCTTCTTCACCGACGTGAAGCTGGTTGCCGTGGTGGGTGAGGACTTCCCCGAAGAGCACACCCAGTTCCTGAACTCCAGGAACATCGACCTTAGCGGGCTGTCGCGGGTCCCCGGGGAGACCTTCCGCTGGAAGGGGCGCTACGGTTTTGACCTGAACGAGGCGCAGACCCTGGAGACGCACCTGAACGTCTTCGAGACCTTCAGCCCGGTGATTCCGGAGGCGTACGCGGATGCCGAGTACCTGATACTGGCGAACATCGACCCCGAGCTGCAGCTGGAAGTCCTGAACCAAGTGAAAAGCCCCAGGGTGGTTGCTTGCGATACCATGAACTTCTGGATCTCCTCCAAGCCCGAGGCGCTGAAAAGGGTGATCAGCCGCGTCGACTTCTTCATCATCAACGAAGGGGAAGCGCGCCAGCTCTCCGGCGAGTCTAACCTGGTCCGCGCCGCCAAGGCGATCCTCGGCATGGGGGTGAAAAACCTGATCGTGAAGCGGGGCGAGTACGGCGTGCTGATGTTCAACGGCCACTCCACCTTTGCGGCCCCCGCCTACCCGCTGGAGGAGGTGTTCGATCCGACCGGCGCCGGCGACACCTTTGCCGGCGGTTTCATGGGGTATCTCGCCAACACCGGCAACCTCTCCGATGAGGGGGTGCGGCAGGCCATCATCTTCGGCAGCGTCATGGCATCCTTCAACGTGGAGGCCTTCAGCCTGGACCGGCTCAAGTCCCTGAGCTACCACGAGATTGAAGCGCGCTACCGCGCCTTCAAGGTGATGACCCACTTCGAGGGGGTCGGTGAACTCTGACCCCTGCTCGCCCGTTGCCGCCCGGGTGCCAGCCGCCTTCATTGACAATGCGGTGTTAATCTGTTAATTTTCTTGGGAGAAGTCCCGCTTTCTTCCTTCCAGGTGAGGCATATGGCCCGATTAGTCCTTTTGATGCTTACCTTGCCACTGCTGCTTGCTTCGGGGTGCGCCCTGAACCAGGCGGAAAAGAACAGCTCGCTCTATCATTACCAGATGGGGCAATCCTTCTATGCCGAGCACAACTTCACCGGAGCGCTGGTCGAGTACACCGAGGCGGAGAAGCTGACGCCGAAGGACCCGGCGCTTCTGAACGACCTCGGGCTCGCCTACTTCCGGAAGGGGCACTACGATCTGGCCGAGCAGAAGTACCTGAAGGCGATCGGGCTCAAGCCCGCCTTTTCGGAGGCCCGCAACAACCTGGGGGTGAACTACCTGGAGATGAAGAGGTGGGAGGATGCCATCCGCCAGTTCAAGCTGGTCCAGGATGACATCTTCTACCGCGGGCAGGAGGGGGTCGTCATCAACCAGGGGCTCGCCTATTTCGGCAAGGGGGATTACCCGCAGGCCCTGGGGCTGCTGCGCGCCGCCGTCGGCAGGAATCCCGCCGACCCGCGCATCAGGCTGCACCTGGGCCGGGTCTATTTTGCCGAGGAAAAGACGGAACTCGCCGTGGGCGAGTTCCGCAAGGCTTTGGAGCTAAACGGCTCCTACGCCAACGCCCATTATAACCTGGCGCTGGCGCAGGTGAAGCTCAAGAACGTGGCGGGAGCCAGGAGCGCCTTTCAGGAGGTGATCCGTATCGCACCTGATTCCGAGATCGGGCAGCTTTCCAGGGAGTACCTGGACCTGCTCAAGTGAGGGGAACGTGCCTGAGGCAGATGCAGAACATGGTGCCGGGATTCCCGTAGGGGAGTATCTGCGCAGCGTCCGGGAATCGCGCGGGCTTCAGCTGGACGAGGCCTCCCGGGTCACCAAGATAGGGAAAAACTATCTGGTCGCCATCGAGGAGGGGCAGTTCGAAAAGCTCCCGAACGCGGCCTACATAAAAGGGTTCCTCCGCCTCTACGCCGGCTTCCTGTCGCTCTCCGGCGACGAGGTGGTCGAGAGGTACCTGCAGGGCGTCCCCCCGGTGCGTCCCCAGGCCGAGGCAACTCCGGAGCGCCCCGGCGTCGAGATCATGGAACGGGCCAAACTCGGCGGGCACGGCAGATGGGTGATACCGGTGCTGCTGCTCGGCCTGGTGATTCTGGCCGCCCTGTTCCTCTCCGATGGCGATGAGAAGCGGGTCCCCCCGACCCCGAAGCGAGCCG
>DATCHY010000105.1:0-4469 GCA_036508065.1 Geomonas sp.
CACCCCGATCTCGATGGCCTTGGCGACCGCGGCCTCGGCGTCGGCCACCAGCTGGGGCACGAAGGTGTCGTAGGTGGTCTCCGGATCCCCCACCATCGGCATGGCGGTCTGGTCGAGCACGGCGTAGCCCCGCAGCAGGAAGAAGAGATGGCTGGGGCCGGAGAAGCGCATGAAGCGCTGGGCCGAGCCGCTGACCTGCCCGGCGGTGGCCGCCCCGGAGTATTCCATTGGGTAGGCGTAGAGCACCGTAGGCAGGCGCTCTCCCTTCTTGTAGCCGGGAGGAAGAAGCAGCTGAAAGCTCAGGGGAATTCCGTCCTGGCGCTGGTAGCGCACGAGGCGCTTCTCGATCTGCCGCAGCTGGGGCGCGGGATCCTTGAACCGCGTGATCGGCCTGCGCTTCAGGGCCCGAGTGCCCTCTCCCTTGGGCGCCTTGATCTCCTTGCCCAACGTGGCCAGAAAGTAGTTGGGCATCTCCCGGACGGACTCCGCTTGCATGATGAAGCGGTCTTCGTCGCCGGCGAACGCCACAAAGGTTTCGTAGCGCCTGGGATCGCAGCGGAAGAGACGCTCGGTCTTGTTGCCGTCCAGGTGGCGCAGGTCCAGGAAGGGCCGGTCACCCTGATCGGTGGCGCCGCTGCCGCGAAAATAGACCGCGTCTCCCTTCTGGTGCAGCACCGGGCGGCCGTTGGCCAGCGGACGGAACAGCGGATAGCCCGGGTCTCCATAGCGGTCGTCCTCATCCAGGTCGTACCAGAGGCGGGAGGTGCCCTGGTCCACGTCCAGCAGCCAGACATAGCGCCAGCGCCGGATCCGCTCCTGTTGGGTGAGCATCAGCATGCCGCCGTTATCGCCCCAGGCATTCCTCCCGGGCTCGATACGGTGCTCGGCCCGGAAGACCTCCCGGGGGGGTTCCGTGAAGGGCGCGCTCAGGTTCATCAGCCGGTCGCGATGGGAGGCCTTGGCCACGGGATTCCCGCCGTCCAGCGCCTCGACCCAGAAAAGCTGGTGGGGAGCCGTGGGGCGCCACGAAACCGAACGCGGTCCCAGCGGCACTCCATAATTCGGGACCTGGTCGGCCACCGGCAGGGACGCGATCCTGGCCACCCACTCGCCCCTGGCGTTCCAGACCTCGACCTCAGTGGCGAAACGCCCCCAGCCGACCTCGTGGGACCATGGCCCGACCAGGCGCTCGACAAGGAGATAGTTGCCGTCCGGGGAGAAATCGGCCGTGGCGTAGGGCGCCGGCTTGCCAATGGTTTCCTTTTCGCCCGTAGCCGGGTCGTAGAGGATCAGCTCCGAGGTCGCATAGTAGCCAAAGAGCGCGTCATCATGAGCGGTTTCAAGCAGGTTGCGGGCCTCGTAGGTGGAACGGGCCGAGGCCCCGGATCCTTCGAGGATCTCGGGACCGGCCGGGATGGCCGGCGCTTCGGGAGCGGGACCGCGCTCAGGGATGCCGCGGACCAGCAGCCGTTTCTGGTCGGGAAGCCAGCTGACGGCAGTGCCCAGCAGTGAATTGAGGGCGATGTCCCCGACCATGGCCAGGTCGCCTTGCACCGAACCGATCCAGAGGCCGATCCGGTCGCTCAGCCCGACGGTGAGCGCGAAACGCCGGCCGTCGGCGGTCCACTCCACATCGAGGAGTTCGGCCCCCTGCGGCAGCGGCAGCGGTATCGTGACTCCATTCTCGACCTGCACCAGGCGGGGGGATGTACCCCCATGCTGGCCCTGGAAACCGTTGTTGGCAGGATTCACCCGCATCCCGGCCAGCTTGTGCATCGGCGCCGCCAGCTCGGCCAGAGGGGGATAGAGCACCGGATCGGCAAGCAGCAGGTATTTGCCGCCCGGCGCCGTCCAGACATCGAAGTATTGCGGCGAGTAAAGTACCTGCAGCCAGTCGTCAGGCGGCGATTGCCACCTGTCCGTTGGACGCGGGATCCTGTCGGACGCCTCCGGGCCTGCAGCCGGCAGCGAAAAATTCACGAATACCAGCAGTAAAAATGCCAGCACGATGACATTTCTTTTCATTCCTGACCTCCGTAAATAGATGATTTCGGCATTTCGAAGCCGTCTCACGGCCTATCGGCCTGACCGGCTGGCAACATTGTCCCCTTTGGAACGTCTCTCGTCAAGGGGGATCCCCGGGCCGGAACACCGAGGGGGGAGTTGGGGACGGTGCTTGACTTTGTGACTTTGATAATTCAAGACCTGACCCTAATTTGATGTCCCTCATTTAAGGAAATTCAGAACCTTGCCATAGGGAAATCCCCGATTGCCTGGCCCGGCGGATCCATGCATACTACTGAACAATTGTTTGAATTTAGACGCGATTTAGGGAGAGAGATGATCTGGATACGCTCATTTTTACTGACTGAAAGGGACCGCAATGTGATCGAGGACCGACCCCTAACGATCCTCCCGGGGCCGGTATGGTTCGCCGTCGCGGGCGATCGGCTGCCATGAAGATCGACCAGCTGTTCGCCGCCGGCAACTTCAGTGATCCGGCCATGCTCGAATGGGTGCGCCTGGAGGCCGAGTACGTGATGAAGATCCTGGAGGCCGACCCCAACTACGCCCTGGCCGAGCGCATGAAGCAGGTGATGCCTCCCGAAAACCTGCTGCGCTACTTCCGCCGGCGCGAACGCATCGAGAGGGTGCGCAGCATCCTCCAGTACCTGCTCGCCTTCCTGGGCCACATCCCGTCCGAGGAAGAGGTGCGGGGGGACCTGGTCAATCCCGCGGAGCAGCTCCGCTCCTTCGTCGTCTACGAGGCCGACCTGCTGCTGGAGCCCGACGTCAGGGACGCCGTGTTCCAGGAGATGCATGCCAGCGACCTGCCCCGGGCCGGCGGCGACGGCGACTGCGAGGAGCGCATTTTGTTGATCAACCGCATGCTCAAGAGCATGCTGGCCAAGGGCGAGGGCGACATTCAGGCCGCCATCGCCGCCATGTGCAGCGCCGTGGAGCAGCTCGCCCGCTTCTGGTTCGACGTGCACGGCAACGACATACGCCGGGTGCGGCGTAGCGACATCTTCATGTTCCTGCTGGCACACCTGGTGCGCAGCCACTGCCGGCGGCCGTCCGGGACCTAGGGGCCATCGGGGCCGGAGAGCGAGGCTGACTTTCCCTTAGGCGTTCCATCATTTCTTAAAAATGCAGGTTCCGTCCCTTATATCCACACCCGAAGCTCCTAAAATAAAGTTTGGGTAGCTCCGGGGTCAGGTCTTGCATTATGACAGCAGCCGTGTTGAGAATTAATCATGGAACTTGGGAGACAGTGCTTGTATTTATGTAATTAGCATAATAGCAAGGACCGCGAGGGGGTGAAATACCGCGAGATAGCCAAGTTGCAGGAGTTCGCCGGTGTTAAATTGAATGCCCTGGGCGCACTGTATCGCTATGAAAAAAACAGAAAATCATGACATATACAAAAAATATAAGCGCCGTCTCCCAATAAGAAGCGGTGATCGCCTGGGGGAAGCATTTTTATACAAAATGAGAATTGTATTGACAAATTGTATTTAGTATGAGAGGATGACTCCATGATAAAAAGAGAGGCGGAAAAGGCATTGCTGGAAATGGCGAAAGGCTTCCCGGTTGTGGCCGTGACCGGGCCCAGGCAGTCGGGAAAGACCACGCTGGTGCGCGCGCTGTTCCCGCGCAAGCCCTACCTCTCGCTCGAGGACCCCGATGTGCACGCGCTGCTCGCGGCCGACCCGCGCGGATTCCTGGAAAGCCATGCCGGCGGCGCCGTGATCGATGAAGCGCAGCGGTTTCCCAAGTTGTTCTCCTACCTGCAGGCGATCATCGATAGCCGCAAGAAGCCGGGACAGTTCATCCTGACCGGTTCCCAGCAGTTCGGCCTGCTCAGCGGCATCAGCCAGTCGCTGGCCGGCCGGGCGGGGCTCGTCCAGCTCCTTCCCTTTTCTTTGTCTGAACTGGACAGGGCCGGGGTGCCCATCCCCGGGGTGAGCGCGCTGCTTTTCAAAGGGCTATACCCTCCGCTTTACGACAGGCGCCTGGCCCCGCCCATGTGGCAGGCGTCTTACGTCTCCACCTACGTGGAGAGGGACCTGCGCCAGATGCTCAACATCAAGGACCTGGGCACATTTCAATTGTTCCTGCGCATGTGCGCGGCGCGCATCGGGCAGCTGCTGAACCTCTCCTCGCTGGCCAACGACTGCGGCATCACCCACAACACGGCGAGGAGCTGGATATCGGTCCTGGAAGCCAGCTACATCGTCTTCCTACTGCGCCCCCACTTCCGCAACTTCGGCAAGAGGCTGGTGAAGTTGCCCAAGCTCTATTTTCACGACCCCGGCCTGGCCGCCTGGCTGCTCAACATCCAGGACGCCGCCCACCTGGCCATTCATCCCCAGCGTGGCGGCTTGTTCGAAAGTCTGGTCGTGGCGGAGCTGCTCAAAGGCCGCTTCAACCGCGGCCTGGCTTCCAACCTGTTTTTCTGGCGGAAC
>DATCHY010000106.1:0-3509 GCA_036508065.1 Geomonas sp.
ACCATCGGGACCGCCGGCGAGCTGAAGATGACCGCCGCCAACATCTCCGTCAAGGACCCGGACAGCAAGATCCGCAGCCACGGGCGCGGCGGGCTCGGCGCGGTTATGGGCAGCAAGCAGATCAAATTCATCTCCATCGACGGAGACGGCTCACCGGGAGTGAAGATCGCTCATCCGGAGAAGTTCAAGGTCGCCGCGCGGACCTTCGCCAAGGCCCTGCTAGGCCACCCGGTCAGCGGCGAGGGACTGCCGACCTTCGGCACCAACGTTCTGGTGAACATCCTGAACGAGGCCGGGGGGCTGCCGACCCGCAACTTCACCATGGGGCGGTTCGATGGTCACGACAAGATTTCCGGCGAGACCATGAACGAGACCATCATCGCCCGCGGCGGCAAGGTGAAGCACGGATGCCATGCAGGGTGCATCATCCAGTGCTCCCAGGTGTACAACGACAAGGACGGCAAGTACCTCACCTCCGGCTTCGAGTACGAAACCATCTGGGGACTGGGCGCCCACTGCTGCACCGATGATCTGGACGACATCGCACGCGCCGACAACATGATGGACGACATCGGCATCGACTCCATCGAGACCGCCGTCATGTTCGGCGTCGCCATGGAGGCAGGCATCCTTCCCTGGGGAGACAGCAAGGAAATGCTGCGTATGCTGGGCGAGGAGATCGGCAAGGGGACCCCGCTCGGGAGGATGATGGGGGGGGGCGCCGGCGCCGTCGGCAGGGCCTACGGGGTGACCAGGGTCCCGGTGGTGAAGAACCAGGCGATTCCGGCCTACGACCCGCGCGCCGTCAAGGGGATCGGGATCACCTACGCCACCAGCACCATGGGTGCCGACCACACAGCCGGCTACACCATAGCCACCAACATCCTGAACGTAGGGGGTTATGTCGACCCGCTCAAGAAGGAAGGACAGGTAGAGCTCTCCCGCAACCTGCAGATCGCGACCGCCGCGGTGGACTCGACCGGCATGTGCATCTTCATAGCCTTTCCGGCCCTGGACCATCCGGAGTGCCTGCCGGCCCTGATCGACATGATCAACGCCCGGTTCGACATAGACCTAACCGGCGACGACGTCACCAACCTCGGCAAGCAGATCCTGAAGCTCGAACGCAAGTTCAACATCGAGGCAGGCCTGACCAACGTTCACGACCGGCTGCCGGATTTCTTCAAGAACGAGGCGGTAGCCCCGCACAACGCGGTATGGGACTTCACCGACGCAGAGATCGACGAGTTCTGGAACTTCTAGCAGGTAGAGACGCATTGCATGCGTCTCGGGACTTCCCGGCGTGGCACCAGTCACGCCGGGCTTTTTCATTAAGCATACAGAACATCTAGCGGGTGCAAGCATGCAGGTCACGGTCAAGCTTTTCGCCACATTCAGAAACGGCAGGTTCAAGATAGCGGAACAGGTGCTCCCCGAGGGGACCGACTGCCGCAGGGTCGTGCTCGACCTGGGGCTCACGGAGGATGAAATCGGCATCATCATGATCAACGGCCGGCACGGCGTTCTTGATCAAAAGCTTGCCTGGGGGGATGTTCTTTCGCTCTTTCCCCTGGTCGGTGGAGGTTAACATGGAAGATCCCCTGGTATTTCTCAATGATTGGACCCGGGACGGGATGCTCCCCTGGTCGGCTCACTGCGCCGCCGCCAGGCAGTTCGATCTGAGCCATGCGACGATCGAGGGGCTCGCCCTGAGAAACGGGATCTTCCCGGCGCGCTACCAACGCAACAGGAGCATGATATCGACCGCCGAACAGGCACGGCTGTTTTTCAGCCGGATCGCCGTGATCGGCTGCGGCGGGCTGGGCGGCTACATCATCGAAGAACTGGCGCGGCTCGGCGTCGGCCAGATCGTCGCCATCGACCCGGACGTTTTCGAGGAACACAACCTGAACCGGCAGATTCTGTCCACCCCGGCCAATCTCGGGGTGGCCAAGGTGGAAGCCGCCAGGCTCCGGGTCGAGCAGATCAACCCGGCGGTGACCGTCACCGCCGTGCGGGACGCCTTCTGCTGCGCGAACGGCTGCGAGCTGCTGGCCGGAGTCACGGTCGCAGTCGACGCCCTGGACAGCATCTCGTACCGATTGGAGCTGGCGCAAGTCAGCAATGAGATGGGGATCCCGATGGTGCACGGAGCGATCGGCGGCTGGTACGGCCACGTCGCCACCCAGTTTCCCGGAGAGGAGACCGTGCAGGGGATCTACCGCCACTGGGTGGCGGGAAAGGGGATCGAGCAGCAGCTGGGAAACCCCTCCTTTACCCCCGCGGTGGTGGCTAGCCTCCAGGTTGCCGAGGTCTGCAAGATCATCCTCGGCAAGGGGGAACTGCTGCGTAACCGCAAGCTTGCCATCGACCTTCTGGAGATGGAAGTACACGAGATCCCCTATGGCGTACCGCTGGAGATGGTCCGGGCAGCGTAAGCCGAGTTCAAAGTTCAAAGTTCAAAGTTCAAAGTTCAAAGTTCAAAGTTCAAAGTTCACCTTTCACGGGGTCCAGCCATGCCTAGCTTTCAAGATGCACGCGGCATCATCCTTGCCAACATAAAGCCGCTGGGGGAGGAGATGGTGCCCCTTGCGGACGCCCTCGGCAGGGTGGTAACCCGGGACCTCGCCGCCCCCTGGGACCTCCCCTTCTGCGACAACTCGGCCATGGACGGTTTTGCCGTCCGTTCGGCGGACTGCAGCGCCCTCCCCGCCAGCCTCGCCGTCATCGGATTCCTCCCCGCCGGCGGGGTGGAATCAGCCGTCGTGGTGACCGGGTGCGCCGTGAGGATCATGACCGGTGCCCCGATCCCGCAGGGGTGCAACGCGATCGTCCCGATCGAGGAGACCGAAGAGGCGGGGGACCGGGTCATCATCAGGGAAAGGGTGCAACCCCGCCAGCACATACGCCTCAGGGGCGCAGATGTGGCGACCGGTGCCCAGTTCCTCGCCGCCGGCACCCGAGTCCGCCCGGCGGAGATCGGCATGCTCGCCGCCATGGGGAAGGCCCTCGTCCCGGTGTACCGCAGGGCACGGGTCGCGATCCTCTCCACCGGGGACGAGCTCGTCGAACTGGGGGAGTGCCCGGCAAGCGGCAGGGTCATCAACTCCAATGCGCTCTCGCTGGCCGCAGCGGTGCGCGAGACCGGCGCCGAGCCGGTGCTGATCGGGATCGCCCGAGACGACAGAGGTAGCCACCGGGACAAGATCCTGGAGGGGTTTGGCTGCGACGCGCTGGTCACCTCGGCGGGGGTTTCCGCAGGGGATCGGGACCTGGTCAGGGAGGTCATGGCGGAGCTCGGTGCCAGGGAGCTTTTCTGGAAGGTCGACATCAAGCCGGGAGGGCCTACCGCATTCGCCACCAGGGGGGCAAAGCCGGTCTTCTCGCTCCCCGGCAACCCGGTTTCCACCATGGTCACCTTCGAGCTCCTGGTCAAGCCTGCCCTGCTCAGGATGATGGGGCATCACAAGGTGGTCCGCCCCTTTGTCAGGGGGATCCTGGCGGAAGAC
>DATCHY010000107.1:0-2873 GCA_036508065.1 Geomonas sp.
TATGCCGGCAGCGAAGCCCCGGTCCCCTTGACCTTCAGTGCTGCAGCCATGCGCTCGGTCTTTTTGCACCTCGACCTGCGCGGAGGCGAGTTCTGCGCCTCCCAGACCCTGGAGGACGGCAGCCGCCTGGACCGGGAGTCCTTTGTCTCCGAGTGCTACCTTTTCGACCTGCGGCGCTCGCGCATCGAGAGGATCGACGCCGGCGCGGAGCGCTACTTCAGCAGGTTCCGGACCCTTCTGGAGGGGCTTCCCGATGGCTCGCTCAGGCGGGAAGCCGACGGTTTCCGCGCCGCCGCGGCCGACTTCAACCGGATGCAGCTCGCCTTCAGCGAGGGCGAACTCTCCCATTTCCTGAGCCATGCGGCCCTGACCGTCGACGGCGCAATTGTGCAGCCGAGACAGGTACAGCCGAGCTACCGCCTCAACATCGCGGAGTTGGGAGACAGGGTGCAGCTGATGGCCGAAGGGGTGGCCGAAGGGGTCAGCTTTCCCCTGTCAAGCGAGACGTTCTGGTTTTTTCCCGCCTCAGGGCGCGCCCATTTCCCCCAGCCGCTCAAGGCCAAGAAGCGGGTCACGACGGTCATGGAGGCCTGCTTCGCCACGCTTGCCGGCAGGACCCGGACCGAGCGGGACAAAATCGTGCGCCTGGCCCTGAACACCCCGGACTTCTGCAAGCGAGGGGTCAAGTCCGAGGCGCGCAAAATCATCACCTCCTTCTGGCAGACGGCGATCGAGCCGCGCACCCTGCTGCAGCTCTCGGACCAGGGGTGGCTCGGCGTGCCGGTCGACGGCGAGAGGCAGGCACGGCTCTTGGAGATACCCTATACCATGTTCGGCTGCGACCTCTTTGCCCAGGCGGACATCCCTGGCGAGATGACGCTCGACCGCGGGCTTTTCATGAAGAACCTTTCCCGACTGTGCAAGGAGTGTGCAGCTGCGGGGTTCACGCTGGCCATCGGCGGGGAGGAACTGGAGACGGTCGCCTGGTCCTTCACCCTGGACGCCACCCGCTCCTCGATCGACTGGTTCGAATTGCGCCCCGAGATCCGCTGCGACGGCGAACTGGTCGACGAGCGGGAGTTCCAGGAGGCTGTCAAGGGGGGCGGACTGTTTCGCAAGGGAGGGGGCGGCATCGTCATCCTGGACGAGCAGAGCAGCCGTGCCCTCTCCCTCTTCGCCGCCAACGGAAAGAGGGAGGTGGTCCGGGTCCCGCGCCTGCAGATCCTCGACTGGATAGGCTTGAGGCGCAGCGGCGTTCGCGTGCTGCTCACCCCGGAAGACGAGCAGATCATAGAGAGCCTGCTGCACTTCGAGATGATCGCTCCCCGGGAGGTCCCCGCAGGCCTCAAGGCTACGCTGCGCGGCTATCAGCGCGACGGCTACAGCTGGCTCGCCTTTCTTTACGAGCACCGTTTCGGCGCCTGCCTTGCCGATGACATGGGGCTTGGCAAGACCATCCAGGCGATAGCGCTCCTGGCGGGGCTCGCCGAGGGGCTGATCGCCTCCGACGTCCCTCCCGGCGTGCCGCACCTGGTGGTGTTGCCGCCCAGCCTGATCTTCAACTGGGAGAGCGAGATCGCGCGCTTCTACCCGCAGCTCAAGGTCGGCGTCTACCGCGGCCAGGGACGCCGCGCCCAGTTTTCCGGCCTCGACCTGGTGCTGACGAGCTACGGGATGATCCAGAGGGACATCGAGGAGTTGAGCGCGCTTCCCTTCCACGTCATCGTCTTTGACGAGGCGCAGGCGGTGAAGAACATCCACGCCGAGACCACCGGCGCGGTACGGCAGCTCAAGGGGAGGTTCAAGCTCACCCTCACCGGGACCCCGGTGGAAAACCACCTGGGGGAATTCTTTTCCGTCATGGACCTGGCGCTCCCGGGGCTTTTGGGGCCCTACGAGCAGTTCCGCAGGGGGATGGGGCGGGAGGGGACCGGGTTCATGGAGACGCTGATCAGGCGGACGCGCCCCTTCATTCTGAGACGGGCCAAGGACATGATAGCGGCGGAGCTTCCCCCGAAGGTGGAGACGGACATCTATCTGGAGATGAGCCCGAGGCAGAAGGCGCTCTACGTCCGGACCGTGGCGCAGGTGAAGTCTACGGTCGCCGAGGCCTACAGCTCGAAGGCGCCCGGTCAGGCGCGCATCATCGCCCTCACGGCCATTTTGAAGCTGCGCCAGATCTGCCTGTCGTCGAGGCTGCTCCTACCCGAGGGGCGCGACGGCTCCCCCAAGGTCGACTTCCTGATCGAACAGTTGCAGGAACTCTTCGCCGAGGGGCACAGCGTTCTGGTCTTCTCCCAGTTCACCTCCTTCCTGGACATCGTGCAGGAGGGGCTCTCCCAGCATGGCGTCCCGTTCTCCAGGCTGGACGGCTCCACCTCCGTCGGGCGCAGGAAGGACCTCGTGGAGAACTTCCAGGCTTCTGCCGAGCCGTCGGTATTCCTGTTGAGCCTGAAGGCGGGGGGGAGGGGGCTGAATCTCACCAGGGCGTCCTACGTGTTCCATCTCGACCCCTGGTGGAATCCGGCGGTCGAGAACCAGGCCTCGGACCGGGCGCACCGGATCGGGCAGAGCAGGCAGGTCACCATCACCAGGCTCCTGATGCGCCACTCGATCGAGGAGAAGATGATGGAGCTCAAGAAGCGCAAGCTGAAGCTGTACCGGGCGCTTTTGGAAGACGCCGAGCACGATACCGGCGCATCCATCGGCCGCGAGGATTTCGAATTCCTGCTCGGGTCGTAGCGCGGTGAATGGTGAACGGTGAATGGTGAATGGTGAATGGTGAATGGTGAATGGTGAATGGTGAATGGTGAATGGTGAATGGTGAATGGTGAATGGTGAATGGTGAATGGTGAATGGTGAATGGGTGCGGA
>DATCHY010000108.1:0-2243 GCA_036508065.1 Geomonas sp.
CCCGCCACAACAATGAGCAGGAGCAGAATCAATCCGAAACTTACCAACAGCCTGGTGCCAATTTTCATGTTATTCAGCATTTCCTTGTGCCTCCGCGGTTTGTTATCCAGAAGGTCTGTACCACCTGGATTGATACGGTCTGTGTAAGGTCTGTGTCTGATGGTTTCCGACCGTTTCAGGAATCCATCTCTTCGGGCTTACCGTTTGCGCCCGTTGGGCAACGTTCCCAATGTGTACGAGCTTCTGCCGGGGTCGTGCCATTTGATGCTTATATTATCGGGTTCTGCTGGAGGTACTTTAAGTGGAAAGCGCGTCACTGTGTTATATTTTTTTAATATGAATTGGTGTGATCTGAGGCATGCGGGGTTAATCCTTTAATAGGATTGTCTCTGTAATGAGCTATTGTACTTGTCGGTATGGTTTCAGGAAAGTTCAGTTCGCGGAAATTATAATGCTTGAATGGAGCCGTACGGCGGTCCGGTGGCAGCAATGCATGCTTGCTCCGGTTAGGGGCTGGCAGTAGGGAACAGAAGTGGAATCGTAACGGCTCATTGGTGGGATGCTCTGCAGAGCGGGGATCTGCATGCCTGTGGTGACCGGCATGCCTTGCTGGTAGGTGTGCTGCAGGAGGTGGAACGGGGGTGGCGTGTGACGCCGCCGGATTGCAGGCCAGGCTGACGGGATGGCTGGCGTTTCCTTCATTTTGCCGGCTGCGGGGAGGCCTCGAACTTGTAGCCGACGCCGTAGGTCGAGTGGATCAGTTCCTCGCCCGGGGCCGCTGCGGCGATCTTCTTCCTGAGCTTCTTTATGTGGCTGTCGATGGTCCGGTCGCTCACGATGCGGCTATCCGAGTAGATCCGGTCCATGAGCTGCGAGCGGGAGTAGATGCGCCCGGGGGTCTGGTATAGGAAGTGAAGCAGCTTGAACTCGACGGCGGTCAGCTCCAGGTCGTGGCCGCGCAGCACGGCGCGGTACTTCTCCGCGTCCAGGGCAAGCTCGCCCGTTGGCGGCGCCCGGTGATCGCCCGACCGGCGCAGCACCGTCTTCACCCGCGCCACCACCTCGCGCGGGCTGAAGGGTTTGCAGATGTAGTCGTCGGCACCGAGCTCCAGACCGAGCAGGCGGTCGATCTCCTCGACCCGGGCCGTGAGCATGATGATCGGCACTGCGGAAAAGGTCCGGATCTCCTTGCAGATATCGAGGCCGTCGCGGCCCGGCAGCATCAGGTCGAGCAGGATGAGGTCGGGCAGCCGGTCCCTCACCCGGGGGAGCACCTGCATCCCGTCGGAGATCAAGACGGAGTCGAACCCCGCCTGCTTCAGGTAGTCTCCCAAAAGGGCGGCAAGCTTTTCCTCATCCTCGACGATCAGTATGGTCCCGTTCATGTCCTACTCCCGGTAAGCGGCAACTCGATGCTGATTAGCACCCCTCCCTTTGGCGAGGGGAGGGCGCGGATGCTTCCCTCGTGCGCCTCGACGATGTTCTTGCAGATGGCGAGGCCGAGCCCCGCTCCCCCCAGGGCGCGGTTGCGCGAACTTTCGACCCGGTAGAGCCGGTCAAACAACCTCTCCAGCTCTTGGGGGGCGACCCCCGGTGCGCTGTCGGCAAGCTCGACCGTCGCCAGGTCTCCCCGGCACTCCAGCCGGACCGACAGCTCCCCGCCCGGATCGGTGTACTTGAGCGCGTTGTCCAGCAGGTTGTCGAAAAGCTGGTGCAGCCGCCCAGGGTCGGCAAATACGAAGAAATTCGAGCCCGGCGGGAAATCCGCCTCGAGCGAGATCCCCTTCTGGTCGAACTCGGCCCGGAAGGAGGCAACCGCATCCGCCAGCAGGGCGCGCAGGTCGAGATCGATCTTGCGATAGGAGAGCGCCCCGATGTCAAAGAGCGAGAGCTGGTACAGGTCGTCCACCAGGCGGTTCAGGCGCATCACCTCTGCGTGCAGGGAACACATCGAGTCGGAATCAGCCTGCCGGACGCCGTCCTGGATGGCCTCGATCTCCCCGCGCAGGATGGAGAGCGGGGTGCGCAGCTCGTGGGAGATGTCCGCCACCCAGCGGCGGCGCGCCTGCTCGGTGTTCTCCAGCGACAGCGCAAGGGTGTTGAAGTCGCGGGCCAGCTGCCCAAGTTCGTCCAGCGGGCCGACCGCGACCCTGATGTCGAACTCGCCCGAGGCGAGGCGGTGCATGGACGCGGCGAGCCTGCGGATCGGCAGCACCAGGCGGTTTGCCAGCGGCAGGGAGAGC
>DATCHY010000109.1:0-11581 GCA_036508065.1 Geomonas sp.
GCGCCCGGATGCTGGCCCAGCTCGATGGGCAGTTGCGCAGGGAAGGGATCGGTTTCCGGGTTGCCGAGGCACACGCCTCGGTGCGGGACATCCTGCGGACCACCGGCGTCGACCTGTCCATAGGCGTGGTGAACCGGCTGATCTCGGTCGCCGACATCGTCCAGGAGTTCGAGAACCGGAGCGTGCCGAGCGCTGCCCCGTCCTGCCCCCGCGGATAACTCTCCGCCCACTTTGCTAACTTTGCGCTATCTGCTAGACTAGGTGGGTATCGCAGCCAGATCTTCATGGAGATACCGATGAAAAAGATCATATTCGCCCTTCCCGCTGTAGTTATATTCCTCGTTCTTGGCGCTGGGCAACAGACAGCGCGTGCCGAAAGCCAGCCGGGGTACTATATGGTCACAGACCAGTCCGACCCGAACCTGCTCAGCCAGGAGGAACTGCTCGACCTGCTGGCACCGATCGCACTCTATCCTGATCCGCTGATCGCCCAGATACTTCCTGCCGCGACCTTCGTGGACCAGATCGACGAGGCGGCGCGCTACGTGAGACAGTACGGCAAATCGGCACGCCTGGACGACCAGCCCTGGGACGTGAGTGTCAGGGCTGTGGCCCACTACCCCGACGTGCTGTTCATGATGGACCAGAAATACGACTGGACAGCTGCGCTGGGTCAGGCTTTCGTCGACCAGCCGCAGGATGTGATGGACGCCATACAGGATCTGCGTGCCGAGGCACGGGAGCAGGGGAACCTGGTCTCCACGCGGGAGCAGCAGGTGATCATCGAGCCGGACTACATCAGGATCGTGCCTGCCGCCCCTGAGTATATCTACGTGCCCGTGTACGACCCGCAAGTCATTTACCAGGAGCCCCAACCGTCCTACGGCTTCATCACCTTCGGCGCCGGGTTCGCCATAGGCGCCTGGCTGAGCCGTGATCTGGACTGGCAAAGGCACCGCGTCTATGATCACGGATGGCGCGGAGACGGCTGGGTCAGCCGTTCCCGTCCGCATATCCGTGACCGGCGCGGCATCTACATCAACAATCGCGCCACCGTCATCAACACGAACAACAGGGTGCTGCAGCGCGACACCACTCGATTCCGGCAGCAATTGCGCCGCGATGTGGAGAGGCGGCGAGAACAGCCCGGCCGGCCCGCCCGCCCTCCCCGGGTGGACCAGCCGCGCCCGGGAAGGATTGACCAGCCACGACAACCCCGAAGCGAGCAGCAGCGGCCCGCCACAACAGGCCAGCAGGCTCCTGCCGCAACCGGTCGGCAGCGTCAACCAGAAACCGGTCAGCGTCCAGCCCCAACCGGACAGCCGCGTCCGAGCGCGACCGGGCAGCAGCGTCCAGCCCCAACCGGGCAGCAGCCTCAGCCTGCAACCGGCCAGCAGCGCCCCGGCGCCAGAGACGTCTTTCGCGGTCGTGATGTGCAGAAGGAGCAGCCAGCCTCGCGCTCGGGTTACGGCGGCTACGGCAGCAGCAAAGACGCTAAAACCTACCGGGAGCGCGGGCAGACCAGCCGGGAGAACATGAGGCAGATCAACCGTCCCGCACCGGTCCAGCCTCCCGCAGTAACTGCGCCACGACCGTCCGTCGTGGCTCCTGCGCCAAGGCCGTCCGTTGTAGCGCCGGCGCCAAGACCGTCCGTTGCACCTGCGCCAAGACAGGTCGTTCCCCACGCGCCAAGACCGGTCATTCCTCGCACAGCACCACAGAGCGTTGCGCCAATTGCGCAGCCGGGCGTCCAGCCAGTTCCCCGCCCGGCCGCGCCGGAGGGACGAGGGCGCCGCGAATAGCGCAACAAGGTCCATGAAACTCTCATCAGCTTACCCGGGGCGAGATCAAAGAAAGGAACGCGAAAGCCATGACAACTATACTGAGGATTTACCGCAACCTGGAATTGGTACGCATGTCCGCCCTGCTCTTTGCGCTGCTGGCACTGTCACAGCCCTGCCTCGCCAGTGATCCGGCACCCGCCCAGCGCTCTTTCAACTCTGCCGAGGAGGCCCGTCAGGCGCTGATCGCTGCGGTCCAGGCGAAAGATCATCGTGCGCTCGGTGCCATCTTCGGGCCGGCGTTTCGGGAACTGGAGCCCGGGGATTCCGTTGAAGAGGCGGCAGAATTCGAGCATTTCTCTCACGAAGTCGCGGAGGGGGTCATGCTGGAAAAGGAAGGGGAGGACAAGGCGATTTTCAAGATCGGCGACGAGAAATGGCCCTTTCCCATACCGCTTGTCAACAGGGGAGGAAATTGGCACTTTGATACCTTTGCAGGGCGCGAGGAGATCCTCACCAGGCGCATCGGGCACAACGAGACGCTCGCCATCAATGTCTGCAGGGCTTACGCGGATGCGCAGCGGGAGTATTACACCATGCCGGAGCCGGACGGCGACCAGGTGCCGAAGTACGCGCAGCACATGATCAGCAGGCCAGGAAAGAAGGACGGCCTGTACTGGCCGACCGTAGCGGGAGAAAAGGTGAGTCCGCTCGGCCCGCTGGTCGCAAAGGCGAAGGAAGAGGGTTACATGGGGCCGCGCAACGATGGCGAGCATGGCCGGCGGCCGTTTCATGGCTATTTCTTCCGGATCCTCAAGAAACAGGGGAAAAGTGCGCCGGGCGGGAAGTTCAGCTACCTCATCAATGGCAACATGGTGGCGGGCCATGCCCTGGTCGCCTACCCGAGCCGCTGGGGAGTGTCCGGGGTGATGACCTTCATCGTGAATCAGCGCGGCAGGGTATACCAGAAGAACCTGGGCCCGAAGACAGCCGAGATCGCCAAAAAGATGAAGGAGTACAATCCCGACCTTAGCTGGAAGCTGGTAGAGCAATGACAATGGGCAGCCCGGTACCGTGTAGAGACGCATTGCATGCGTCTCTGCGATTCCGGCACGGCAAATGGCCTATCTCGTTATAAGAGCCAGAGACGCATGCAATGCGTCTCTACGACAACCGTTGTCCCCTTCTTCTGCTGTAGAGACGCATTGCATGCGTCTCTACGATTCTGGCACGACAAATGACCCTCTTCCAAGGCAAATACCGCACCTAATCCACGCGCCTCAAAAGCTGGGATTATTCAGCAGCCGGGTACTATTTCGTGACTATATGCACGAAGGATCAGAAATGTTGTCTCGGCGAGGTGATCAATGGAGCGATGCGGCTATCGCAGATCGGTTCTATTGTTGCTGAAGAATGGAAGAAGACGGCAGAGATTCGGGAAAGTATCCACCTCGATGAATGGGTGATCATGCCGAACCATGTTCACGGGATCATCTGCCTTTTAGATACGAATGCTGATAATAAATATATCGACCATGGCAATGCCTTTGGCCCTCAGAGAAGCAACCTGGCATCACTCGTGAGAGGATTCAAGGGTGCCTCAACCAGAAGCACACGTAATGCTGGATATGATTTTGCATGACAATCGCGATTTTACGATGAGATCATTGGGGCAGAAAAATCATTGGACGCCATACGGAATTACGTAAGAAACAACCCCTTACAATGGGAGCTCGACAGATATAATCCCGTCAATTACGGCAGCGATTCGTCGTAAGGGGCAAGAGACGCATGCAATGCGTCTCTACCATATCAAACCTGACAGCCAAGAAGAATCCTCGGCATAACCGGAACACGGGGTGTAGAGAAGCATTGCATGCGTCTCTACGGTCCTGGCACGAAAAGTCTCTATCGAATTTTTCGGCTGTGCAAAAAGCAAGAGACGCATGCAATGCGTCTCTACCAGCCAAGAAGAATTCCCCTCGACTCTCGGCATAACCGAAACACGGGGTGTAGAGACTCATTGCATGCGTCTCTACAGTCCTGGCACGACAAATCTCTATCAAATTTTTCGGCTGTGCAAAAGCAAGAGACGCATGCAATGCGTCTCTACCAGCCAAGAAGAATCCCGCCGACTATCGGCGTAACCGGGACACGGGGTGTAGAGACGCATTGCATGCGTCTCTACGGTCCTGGCACGGCAAATATCTATCAATGTTTTCCGGCGGTGCAAAAAGCGAGAGACGCATGCAATGGGTCTCTACCAGCCAAGAAGAATCCCGCCGACTATCGGCATAACCGGCACACGGGGTGTAGAGACGCATGGCATGCGTCTCTACGGTCCCGGCACGGCAAATATCTATCAATGTTTTCCGGCTGTGCAAAAAGCAAGAGACGCATTGCATGCGTCTCTACCAGCCAAGAAGAATCCCGCCGACTATCGGCATAACCGGGACACGGGGTGTAGAGACGCATTGCATGCGTCTCTACGGTCCCGGCACGACAAATCTTTATCCAATCTCGTGGCGGTGCAAAAAGCAAGAGACGCATGCAATGCGTCTCTACACTTAAGGATAAGCGCAAACAATTAAACCCGCCTACCGGCCACCCTACCCTTTCCCCACCGGTATCAGCAGCAGCGGTACCCGGGACTGACCGCATATCTTGTGGGCCACGCTCCCTGACCAGAAGGCGTCCATGCCGGTCTTGCCGTGGGTGCCGAGCACGATCAGATCGATCTGCGCCTGCACGGCGGCCTCCACGATGACGCTGGCAGGATCTCCACGCAGCACATGCGCGCTCGCCTCGAATCCCTCCTGCCGCAAGCCTTGCTCCAGGCCACGAAAATAATTCTCGGCATCCTGCCTCGCCAGCTCCAGAAGTCGTGAGGTGGTCCCGGGAAGCATCCGTCTCGCTACCGCCTTGTCCCCCGAAAGGGTTGCCAGATCGGGTATCACGGCGGCCAGGTGCAGGGTCGCACCGCAGGCCCGGGCCAGATCCTTGGAGACCGGCAGCGCCTGGGCATGCTCGGGGTCGTTATCCATGGGAACCAGGATATGCCGGCAGAAAAAGGCGGGCGGCCTCCCCTGCTCGTCCGGATGCGTGATGAGGACGGGTTGCGACCCGCGCGCGATGACGCTCTGGGCGATGCTCCCGAGAAACAGATGAAGCGCCGCACCCCGGCCATGGGAACACATGATGACCAGGTCGTGCGCCAGCTCGTCGGCGTGCGCCACAATGCTGCCGGCCACATCATCGACTTCGTTGGTGTGCACGTGGCAATCGACCTGGATCGTCTCCGGGAAAACACGCGCGGCGAGCTCCCTCAGGTAGCGCTCGGCATCCTGCGGATGCTTCAGGTGGGGCTGGCCGTGCACCTCGTCGGGGGCGTTTCGCTCCACGACATGCATGAGGGTGACGCGGGCCCGGAGCTTTTCAGCCAGAAAGGCGGCTGCCGG
This sequence comes from Geomonas sp., assembly GCA_036508065.1. Classification (GTDB taxonomy): domain Bacteria; phylum Desulfobacterota; class Desulfuromonadia; order Geobacterales; family Geobacteraceae; genus Geomonas. Next base: position 5,240 of record DATCHY010000109.1, read on the forward strand.
CAGCGCGGCCTCGGCCATTAGGGAACCATCTACCGGAACTAGTATATGCTTGAACATGGGATCACCCGGTAACTGATGTCTTGTAGATGAGGTAGACGTTGAGGACGACGATGATGGCCGCGACGAGACCGGCGGCAATGGTCGTGATCCGTTTATTGACCATCTCCCCCATGATGTCGGCGCGGCAGGTGAACATAACGAGCGGGATGACCGCAAAAGGAAGCCCGAAGCTCAGGATCACCTGGCTCAGCACCAGGGTTTTGGTCGGGTCGAGCCCCATGCCGATCACCACCAGGGAGGGAGCCATGGTGACCAGCCGGCGCAACCAGATCGGGATATGCCGCTTGAGAAATCCCTGCATGATCACCTGGCCGGCGCCGGTCCCCACCGTCGACGAGGATAGCCCCGAGACCAGCAGCGAGAGTCCGAAGATCCATTTTGCGGCGCTCCCCAGGAGCGGCTCAAGGGTGCGGTACGCCTCCTCGATGCTGGCGACCGCGGTATTCCCGGTCTTGTAGAAGGTGGCCGCGGCCATGATCAGCATGGCCGCGTTGACGCAACTGGCGATCCCCATGGCGATCACCACGTCCGCGATCTCGAAGCGGTACAGGCTCTTCAGGCGGGCCGTGTCGCGCACCACGATGCGCCCCTGCATGAGGGCCGAATGCAGGAAGATGGCGTGCGGCATGACCGTCGCCCCGAGAATGCCGCAGGCAAGAAAAACGCTTTCTGCGCCAGAAAAGCGCGGCACGAAGGTGCTGTGCAGCACGAGCCCCCAGTCGGGGCTGACAATGAAGGTCTCGGCGAGGTAGCAAAGCGCGATCATCGCGACCATGGAGGAGATCACCGCCTCGAGAGGGCGAAAGCCGTAGCGCTCCAGGCCGAGGATGAGCATGGTGGTGATCCCGGTCAGCACCGCCCCGACCAAGAGCGGCACCCCCATCAAGAGCTGGAACCCCAGGGCCGCCCCGAGGAATTCGGCCAGGTCAGTCGACATGGCGACGATCTCCATCAGAAACCACATGGTGACCGACACGGGTTTTGGGAACTGCTCGCGGCAGTGCTCGGCAAGGTTCAACCCGGTGACCAGGCCAAGCTTGGCGGACAGCGTCTGGATCAGCATCGCCATCAGGTTACTGGCGACAATGACCCAGATAAGCAGGTAGCCGAACTTGGCGCCCCCCTGGATATTGGTGGCGAAATTACCGGGATCGACATAGGCAACGCTCGCGATGAACGCCGGCCCCATAAAGGGAAACATGCGCGCCAGGAGGTTTTTTTTCTTCTTGCTGCCGAGGATATTCAGGGCGTCTTGAACCGTCCTGGCATCGGAAAGTTTGGGCAGGGTGTCAGCTCTCAGATCACTCATGGCTCGGATTTCCGGCTTTCAGGGTTAGGATGCGTCTGCAAAGTGTGGCCATGACATTCATTTTCCGGTTTACAACTGTCGTGTTTGACAGCCTGCTCAACCCAGTACTTCATTCTACTGAATCCCGAAGTGAAAAATGGCCTGTAAAAAACAGGCCATTTTCATTTCGTTCCAGACGACAGTCACCCTTGCGCTACATGCCGCCTTTGGGCTGCCACATGGCGAGGGTCGCGCCGGTCGGGTCGACCATGACGCTGAACGACCCCATGCCGGGGATCTCGGTCACCGGCTTCACTATGGTGGCTCCCAACGATTTCGCCTTTTGGGTGGAGGCTGCCACGTCGTCAACCAGGACGTAGGGAAGCCAGCTGGAGGGCATTTCCGGCATCGTAGTCTTCATCATGCCGCCGCCCGTCCCCTCTCCCACCTTTATCATGGTGTAGTTCGTCTCAGGGACATCCTCCAGTTTCCAGTCGAAAAGACCCTGGTAGAATTCTTTCGCCTTGCCCACATCCGTGGTCATCAGTTCTACATGTATAAATGGATTTGCCATCGTTCCTCCCATCACACTCTGCGAAACTCTGAATTGGCTTCTGGATCTGTTGAAGTTTAACAGATTTCGGCATTGTTGCAGGCCACGCTTCAGATCATATCTTTGGCCTTGAGCTCTGACTTGATCCAGGCATAGACAACCGGGGCGGCGACCAGTCCCCCCAGACCAAAGACAGCCTCCATGAGCAGCATGGAACAGAGCAACTCCCAGGCGGTCGCGTGCACCCTCCCGCCTACGATCTTGGCGTTGGTGAAATACTCGAGCTTGTGAATGGCGATCAGAAACGCGAGCGAGGCCGCACCCACGGCCGGCGACATGCCGAGACTGATCAGGACGATGACGATATTGGAGAGGAGATTGCCGACCACCGGGAGCAGCCCGCAGAGAAAGGTCAGCGCGATGAGGACCGTGCGCATCGGCAGATGCACGCCGAAGAGCGGCAACACCATCATGAGATAGAGCGCGGTGAGGGCGGTATTGAGCAAGGAGATGGAAGCCTGGGCGAAGACGACCTTCTCGAAGGCCTCGCTGAGCAATCTGGTCCTTTGGTGCAGGGCGCCGGCCAGGGGCGGCCACTGTTCTTTGTCCTTGAAATGGTGCAAGGAGGTCATGCCGCCGATGACCATGCCAAGGAGGATGTGGGCAAACAGCTTCACCCCCTCAAGACCCGCAACCGATATCTCCGTGCCGTACTCTCGAAGCACAACCGCAACCTGTACGCGCAGTTCCTCCACCGTTACGGGGATCACATCCGCGAGGTCCAGGGGGAGCACCTGCCTGAGCCGCTCCAGGGTTTCGGCGGCAGCCGCCAGCAACGCGGTCAGACCGTGCCCCCGCAGAAAGGACCAGATGCCGAATCCGACGCCGAACACCAGCAGCATGACAGAGGTGACCAGGACTGCCAGGGCGACTTCGCGCGCCACGCGGGTCCAGTGCTTGGGGAGATGACCGGCAAGCTTATCCGTCAGGACATGGACGGCCAGTCCGGCAATGACCGCCGGCAGCAGCTTGAAGTGCAAAACGGCAGGGACAAGAATTGCTGCCAGAAGGTAGCTGGCAGCAACAGGAAAATTCGTCATGGCAGGCCCTTTCTGAGTTCATGAAACGAAGTCTAGCCGATCAGCCGGAAGAAGCAATCAAGGCACCTCTTCTTGCTTCACTTGCCCAGCAGGTCAAGCACGGCAGCGGTGGTTGCCCTGACGCCGGCGCGGATGGTCGGCTCGGGCAGCGGCGCGAACAGAGGTGAGTGGTGCGAAGGGAGCGGGACCCCGGACTCCCGGCTTTGCTTGAACAGCACCGGATCCGCCGCCCCCAGCCAGAACATGCAGGTAGGGATCTCTCTCTTAAGACTCCAGAAGCCGAAGTCTTCGCTCGCCATCACCGGGTAGACTCTCATGACATTACCCTCGCCCAGGGCCCGTTTCAGCGCTCCCGCCACGCGCTCCGTCAGTTCCGGGTCGTTGTAGTTGGCCGGATGCGAGGCCTTCAGCTTGACCACGGGAGCCCGATCTTCCGGCACGCCCGCTGCGAGCGCCACCCCGCGGGCTATGCGCTCGATGGAGGCGACGATCTGGTCGCGGACCTTGTCATCGTAGGTTCTGATGCTGAGCTGCAGTTGCACTTCGTCGGGAATGATGTTGCTTGCCGTTCCGCCGTGGATGGAGCCGACCGTGAGCACAGCCGGCTCAAGGGGGTTTTTCTCGCGGCTGACGACGGTCTGCAGGGCGAGGATGAGCTGAGCCGCCATGACGATCGGGTCCTTGCCGCATTCGGGCGCCGAGCCGTGAGCGCCGACGCCGCGCACCGTCACGTCCACCTCGCTGAAACTGGCCATGAAGTTGCCGGGGCGATAGCCGACCTGGCCCGCCTCCAGGTGCAGGGTTGCGTGCAGAGCGAGGGCGTAATCCGGTTTCGGACAGTGCCGGTAGGCGCCGTCGTTCAGCATGGCCAGCGCCCCGCCACCCCCTTCCTCGCCGGGCTGGCCGATCGCCACGACCGTCCCCTGCCAGGTTCCCCTCAAGCGGGCCAGCATCCGCGCCGTGCCGATGAGCGAGGTGACGTGGACGTCGTGCCCGCAGGCGTGCATCACGCCGACCTCTTGAGCGTCCTTGAAGGTCGCCTTGACCTTGCTCGCGTAAGGAAGGCAGGTCTTCTCCTCGACCGGCAGGGCGTCCATGTCGGCCCGTAGCAGCACCGTCGGACCGGGACCGTTTTGCAGCACCGCCACTATGCCGAAGCCGCGCCAGGTTTGATGCAGATATTTCCCCACTCCTTCCGTCACGGTAAAGCCGAGGGATCTCAGTTCACGGGCCAGATATGCCGAGGTCTTTTCCTCCTGGCCGGACAATTCGGGCATCGCGTGCAGCATCTTGTAACAGTCGACGAGCGCGGGGAGTTCCGCTTCGATCAGGCTATCTATTGATGGATCACAGAAAGTGTTTGGCATATGGGGTACCCGCAATTTTAAAAGAGTGTGGAACCGAGCGGCATTGGTACTTGCGCTGGCATAGGATCGTGTCATCAGGTGCCGTACTTGCCCGTGGGTAGAGACGCATTGCATGCGTCTCCTGCCGGGTAGTGTAGTTATCCGGATCCTGACAACAGCGAACATACTACTTCACGCTTAGATCGGAATCCATACTAATTTACGGCAGCAGCTGAAATGTCGCACATTTTCCTCAGCGGCTTTTTCAACCAGACAAACTCTCCCCCTCAAGGGAACCCATCCCCCTCCTGACATCCCCTTGAAGGGGGAGGAACGTGACTAGCGGAAGATTTGAAATAATCGAATTGACAGTATAGGGGCGGAAACTGACAGTACACGGTTGCATATTGCCATATTTTGGTTAAAGTAACGGATATCTTTATACAAGGAACCGTTATGATAATCCATCTGGTGCGTCATGCTGAAGCGATCGAACAATCTCCGGACATTCCCGAAGAGCACCGCTATCTCACCAGCCGCGGCAGAAACCGTTTCCGCAAGGTGGCTTCAAGCATAAAGAAATTGGGAATCAAGCCCGACCTCATTCTTACCAGCCCCCTGATACGGTCCGTGCAGACTGCCGAGATCCTGGCGCAGAGGTTGAAACACAAGGGCGACCTGCTGGTCTCCGCCCTGCTCGCTCCCGGTTTCGGGCCTCAGAAGCTCGATGAGCTGCTGCAAGAGTACCCTCTGGCGCGGGAGATCGCTCTGGTGGGGCATGAGCCTGATTTGGGCGGGGTGGCCCAGACCCTGCTCGGAGTAGATGCCGCCTGCATCCTGAAAAAAGGCGCCATGATCTCCTTCAAGAGAGCCGCCGGACAGGAGGATGGTGCCGATTTCATCCAGCTCGTCGAGGGGGGCGGAAAGATCGTCACCTCCCGCAGCAAGGCTTTGGATCGCTTGCTCAACGCATAGCACACAACTTGACCAAGGGGGATTGCCTGACATGGTGCAAACAACAGCAGACCTGGAACAACTGAAGGGAGTCGGAAAGGTACTTGCCAAGCGGCTGTACGACGCCGGTTTTGACAGCTTTGCCAAGATCGCGCAGGCAGGCGAAGAGGGGCTCAAAAAGGTCCGCGGCGTCAACCCCCGCTACCTCGGCTCCATACTGGAACAGGCGCGCCAGCTCTCCGAGACAGCGCACACCGGCCGCCAGGCGCGTGTCGAGGTTCTCAAACAGCGGCTTACCGAGGTAAAGGAGCAGGTCCAGGTTCTGACCGAGACCACCCGACAGCGATTTCAGGAAGAGCTGTCCGGGAAATCGGGCAAGAAGCTCACTTCCGACCTGGTCCGCATCGAGGATGCCCTGGAACAGATGAATGTCGGCGGCAAGAAGAAATCGAAGCGCGCCGGCAAGGCGCTGATCAAGGCGCAAAAACGCGTCGCGGGGCTGGAGGATGCCAGCCTCAAAAAGGTCCACAAAGGGCTTAAGAGGGCGAGAAAGACAATGCTCAGGGCACTTCGTTAAGTCGACTCAACGCCTTTCAAAGAGACTCAAACCTCATGTCCCCTGTCTCCAGCACAACGCCGCTCTGGATCGCCGCACGCATCCTTGTTAGAGCATACAGTGAGGACTTTTTCCAGCACTGGGCCAAGGTCGCCAAGAACTTCGAGGCGGAGGAGATCCATGACCTCCGCGTCGCCTCACGTCGCCTGCGCGAAGGGCTTGCGCTTTTCCAGCCCTGCTTCCCGGAGAAGGGGCTTGCCCGCATCGGCAAGCAGGTGAAAAGAGTGACGGGCATCCTCGGCGACCTGCGCAATACCGACGAGTCGTTTCTCTTTTTCGCGGCGCTTGAGCCAGAGGAGCGGGAGCAGGCAGACGCCGAGGTCAGGGGGATGCTGGCTCACCTGGAAAAGGAGCGCCAGGCGGCGCGCCAGAGACTCGAAAAAGAGATGCGCGCTCTCAGGGCCGGCCCGCTGAAATCCGCCCTG
>DATCHY010000110.1:0-6079 GCA_036508065.1 Geomonas sp.
GCGCCGGCCAGCAGCGCACCGATGGCGAGGCCGACCAGCGGGAAATAGGTCATGGAGCGCCCCAGGTCCTCCTCCTCGCAGCGCAACGCGAACGGGAGCGGGACGATGGTGAGGAACTGGAATGCGACGAAGAACAGCCTCATGTGAGCGTCACCCTGCGGATCATGGCACTACCCCTCGGCCACTCCGGCCTCGGCGAAAGTCGCCATTTCGTTCAGCACCTTCACCGACGCCTCAATGAGGCCCATGGCGAGTGCCGCGCCGGTTCCTTCCCCCAGGCGAAGCTTGAGGTCGAAAATCGGCTCGACGCCGATCCGCTCCAGCATCATCCGGTGTCCGATCTCGACGGAGGTGTGCGCCGCGAAGATGTAATCCCTGACCTGCGGGTGCATTTCGCAGGCGATCAGGGCGCCGGCGGTGGAGATGAAGCCGTCCACGACCACCGGTATCCTGTTCGCCGCGGCTCCCAGCACCAGCCCGGCAATTCCGGCGATTTCCAGTCCGCCCACCTTGGCGAGCACGTCAAGCGGATCTTCGGGGTTCGGACGGTTCAGGGCAAGCCCCGCCTCAATCACCGAGATCTTGTGTTCGAGAGCGCTGTCGTTGATCCCGGTCCCCCGGTGCGTCACCTCGCGGACCCCGCACCCGGAAAACGCCGCGATGATTGCCGAAGAAGGAGACGTGTTGCCGATCCCCATCTCCCCGGTCCCCAGCATGGCGACTCCCTCGCTCTTCGCCTGGTCAGCCAGGGCAATGCCGACCTCGATCGCCGCGACCGCCTCTTCCCTGGTCATGGCGCTTCCCTTGGCGAAGTTGCGGGTCCCCTTGGCGATCTTGCGTATAATGAGCCCCGGGGCCGGCTCGAAGTCGTAGTCCACGCCGATGTCGACCACCCGGACCTCGGCGCCGACGTGGCGGGCCAGCACGTTGACCCCTGCGCCTCCCCGGAGGAAATTGAGCACCATCTGCGGGGTCACCTCCTTGGGAAACAGGGACACCCCTTCCTCGACGATGCCGTGGTCACCGGCGAAGGTGAAGATGACTTTCTTGCCGGTTTCGGGGCTCAGGTTCTCGTTGATGGCGGCGAACCTGCGCGCCATCTCCTCCAGGAGACCGAGCGAGCCGAGCGGCTTGGTCTTGTTGTCCAGCTTCGCCTGCGCCTTGGCGAGGAAAGCTTCATCTACCGGCTGGATCTTAGCCAGCGTCCTGTCTAACAGTTCCATGGTGGTCTCCTGTATTTGGCGTTCTACGTTCTACGTTCTCAGTGTTCAGGGGTTTCAACGTTGAACGTTGAACGTAGAACGGTTTCTAAGGTTTAAGCTTCAGCGGCAATCCGGAGATCGTGACGTACACCTCGTCGGCTCTGGCCGCGATGAGCTCGTTCGCCTCGCCCGCCAGATCCCTGAAACTCCGGGCAAGCGGGTGCTCCGGCACGATCCCCATGCCGACCTCGCCCGTGACGATGATGAGCGGGGTGCTCAGGGTGGCGAAGCTCTCGGTGAATTTCTCCACCTGCAGCAGCGCCTCGGCGGCGCCCCCTTCGCAGTGGAACAGCAGATTGGAAATCCAGAGGGTGATGCAGTCGACCAGCAGCACCGTGTAGCAGCCATCGATACGGGTGATGGCCCGGGTCAGTTCCAGCGGCTCCTCCACGGTCTCCCAATCGCTTCCGCGCCTGCCGCGGTGGCGCGCGATCCGCTCGGCCATCTCCGCATCGCCCGCCTGCCCGGTTGCAAGGTAGCCGCGCATCGGATCGAACCGCTCGGCCAACCGCTCCGCGAAGCGGCTCTTGCCGCTGCGCGTCCCACCCGTTACCAGGGTAACTTTTGACATAAAAAAACCCCCCTTCCAATGGAAGGCGGGCGGTCAAAAATCGAAAAAGGATACGATTCTGGCTTTAGCCCCTCTACCACGGAGGTTCCAATAAGCGTTCATCCTGGCAGGTTTCCTGACTCACGGGTCTACTTACTCACCGCGCCTTCCCGATATGCTCAGTGGCGTTGTTGCGGCTTTCATAACCGTTCACAGTTGCGGGACAGCGAGGGATTTCCACCCTCTTCCCTTTTAACCCCTTTCGGGGCACCCGGACGATAACTATCTATAGTTAAGCAAGTTTCTAACAGAGGCTAGCGCGAATGTCAATCTATAACCTGAACGGCGTTCCCGGTGCTCTCGGCGCTTTCGACGGTCTCGGGAGCCGCCTCGGCGGTCCCAGGGGTGTCGGTAACCCTGGGAGCCTCGGCCGAATGGGCCAGCAGCAGGGCGTCGATCCGTGCCCAGATGCCGTCCTTCCCCTCTTTGGAAAGGGCGGAGAAGAAGTTGAGATCCCCCTTTTCCAGCCCCATGCGCGCCATGATGATGGCTGTCTGCTTGGCCCGCTCGTTCTTGGAGACCTTGTCGCACTTGGTCACCACGATGATCGGGGCGATCGAGAAGGCCCGCAACCAGGCAAGCATCTGCAGGTCCTCCTCCACCGGAGTCCTCCGTATGTCGAGGATCAGAACGACGCCGCGCAGATTCCTCCTCTTGGAGAGGTAGGTCTCCATCATGGGCCGCCAGTCCTTCTTTACCGCCAGAGGGACTTTGGCGTAGCCGTACCCCGGAAGGTCAACCAGCATGAAGTCGTCGTTTACCTGGAAGAAGTTGATCAGCTGGGTCCGCCCCGGCGTCGAACTGGTGCGGACCAGGTTTTTCCTGTTCACCAGCACGTTGACCAGCGACGACTTCCCGACGTTGGAGCGCCCCGCGAAGGCGATCTCCGGCAGGTCCCCCTCGGGGTAATGGGCCGGCCTGGTTGCGCTTTTAATGAATTCTGTGCTTTTTATGATCACTTAGAAACCCGTGCCTTATTTTTTTCCTCATTATAGCCCGCGCCGCCCACCCTTTCAATCATTAAATCCCCCCTTGTTAAAAGCTAACGGTGTGACTATACTAAAATCACCTACCAGCACAGGCAGTCTGGCTAACCAGCAAGGACCTCGCATGAACAAAGAACTTGAAACGGCCATCATGACGGCGGCCGACCTACCGACCATTCCCGTTGTAGCGATCAAGGTGATGCAACTCATAGAAAGCGAGACCGCCACCGCCGAGGAACTGGCGAAGATCGTCGCTTCCGACCCGGCGGTCGCCGCCCGCGTCCTGAAAATATCAAACTCTTCCTTCTATGGATGCCAAAGGCAGATACAGACCCTTTCCAGCGCCATCGTCATCCTCGGCTTCAGCACACTGCGCAGCCTGGTGGTGGCCGCCTCGGTCAAACAGGTCTACAAACCGTACGGGCTCACCGAGAAGATGCTCTGGGAGCACTCCTTTGCGGCAGGGCTCGTTGCCAGGATCATCGCCTCGCAGACCCGAGCGGCCAATGAAGAGGAGGCCTTCCTGGCAGGGCTGTTCCACGACATCGGCAAGATCATCATGAACACGCTGGACCGGACGAAATTTCAGGAGGTCATGCGGCACTGCTACAACGAGGGAATTTCCTTCGGGGAAGCGGAGCGCGGCGCCTATCCGTTCAGCCACGACGAGGTCGGGGCCTACGTGATCAAGAAGTGGAATTTTCCGGAGGTCCTCACCACGGCGATCCTGCAGCACCACAGGCTGGAGTTCGGCCCTGCGGACCCTCCGGCCGTGGTGAACCTTACAGCGGTCACCTCCCTCGCAGACCTGTACTGCCTGAAGCTCGGCATCGGTGTCCGGGCGCCCCTCGACGACCTCGACCTGGCCGGATCGAAACCGGGGCAGCTGCTGAAACTTTCCGAGGAGAAGGCGACCAAGATACTGGAGACCTTCCGGGCTGCGTTTGAAAAGGACCGGTCCCTGTTCATGAGCTGACGGCGCGGCGCGCCGGAAGCTACTCGGGCTCTCCGTCCTCCAGATCGCTCCGTCTTCTCGCCTCGTCCGAGATGCTGATGCTGTCCCCGCCACCTCCCTTATGCGTGGCACCCTCCCGCTTGCGCTGACGCCCCTGCCCCCCCGCATCCGGGCCGACCTTCGCACCACCAGATATCCTGCCGACAATGTAGTTCATTTCCCCTCCGATTCCCCTGCTACAGACAGAGCCCAAACACACATGTTCGGAATTATACCAGTCGGCCCAGCTAATGACAGGTATTCAATCGATCCGTCAGTCTCACCGGCGCGGCCGGGGACATACAACTTGTCTAGCAGCCGACGCTGTTGTATACTTGCAAACTTGGTGGGAATCCTTTCACAAACAAGGTTGGGCAGTCATGAAACTTAATACCAAGCTGGTGATGATCATGCTCTCAATGCTGGTCATTGCCATGCTGATCCTCTTCGTTTTAAACCAGTTCAGCCAGAACGACCTGGTGCAGGAGATACAAGAGAGTTCCACCATGGTGTCGAAGGCGATCCAGCTGAGCATCGAGGACCTTACCTCGGATTCGGACGTCGAGTCGTCCCGCCTCAAGGAGTACCTGCAGGAGGCAAGGAACAAGGGGATCAACCAGGTCAACATCATCAACAACGAGGGGGAGATCATCGACTCCTCCGACCCCGCCCAGGTCGGCAAGAAGCGGGAAATCAAGAAACTGGAGAAGGGGCTGAAGGCTTCCCCCAGGGGGGTCGGCTCCACCACCTCCATGAAGCCGTACGACCTGGTGGTTCCGGTCATCGTCGGGGACGAGCAGCTCGGCTACGTGCAGGTGCACGTCCTTTTGGACAACATCCGGGACATCCAGCACGCCAACTTCGTCAGGAGACTGGTCGCCACCAGCCTGGTATTCGTGATCGGCATGGTCCTCACCATCATCCTGGCACGCAAGTACACCTTTCCGATCCACAGGCTCGCCACCGGGGTGAAGGACGTCTCGGAGGGGGACCTCTCCGTCACCTTTCATGTGGAGGGGAACGACGAGATAGGCGAACTGGCCGAGAACCTGAACGAGATGGTGGAGAAGCTCAAGGAAAAGGAGCTGCTGGAAAAGAGGCTCTACGAGGCTGAGCACCTCTCGAAGGTGGGGCAGCTCGCGGCCGGCATCGCCCACGAGATCAGGAACCCCCTGAACTACATCAGCCTTGCCATCGACCACCTGAAGAGCGAGCTCCTTCCCCTCTGCCAGGGCAGAGGTGGGGAACTCGAGGCGATCGCGGACAACATAAAGGAAGAGGTGCGCAAGGCCAACTACATGGTGCTCAATTTCATGAACTACGGCCGGCCGCTCAAGCTCCGGCTGCAGCGGGTCAGCTATCCGGGCCTGATCGACAAGGCGATGCAGCTCATGGAGGACAGGCTGCTGGAGAGCCACATCGAGGTGATCCGGGAAATCCCGGGCGACCTGCCTCCCATGCTAGTCGACCCGGAACTGATGCGCAACTGCCTGTGCAACTTCATCAGCAACGGGGCGCAGGCGATGCCGGAGGGTGGCAAGATCACCCTGGGCGCCGGCCTCGACCCGGAGGCGGGGGAGTTCCTGCTCACCTTCAGCGACGAGGGAGTAGGCATTGAGCCGCAGGACCTGGAGAAGGTATTCCAGCCCTATTTCACCACCAAGGACGCGGGGATCGGCCTGGGGCTCGCCATCACGGAGCGGATCATCAAGGAGCATGGCGGAGCGCTCGAAGTGCGCAGCACGCGAGGCGAAGGGACCACCTTCACCGTGAGGCTGCCGGCTAAAGGCTAGAATAAGATTAAGATTAAGACGTTGCTTGACGTCGACCTAGATGCAGCACAGCACCTCGGCCTCTACTCAATCTTAATCTCAATCTTAATCTGTTTTCTTAATCTGTTTTCTTAATCTCAATCTTAATCTTAATCTGTTTCTAGGAGTTCCGATGACCGGCAGCATCCTGATTGTAGACGACGAAAAAGGGCAGCGGGACATCCTTTCCGCCATACTCGGAAAGGAAGGGTACCGCGTCCTGGCGGTACCCGGGGGGAGGGAGGCGCTGCAGGAACTCGAGCGCAGCGAGTTCGACCTCCTGCTCACCGACCTGAAAATGCAGGGGATGTCCGGCATGGAGCTAATGGAGCGCGTCCTCTCAGAGAGCCCCAAGCAGTGCGTGGTGATGATGACGGCCCACGGTACGCTCGACACGGTGAAGACGGCCATCAAGA
>DATCHY010000111.1:0-2604 GCA_036508065.1 Geomonas sp.
GGGAATGGACATGGTCATTGCCGAGCCGCTGACCTACGACAACGCCATACGCTACGAGGGGTACGGGTTCGATTATCTCAGCGGCAGGCGCATGATGGAGGAGATCAACAGGGAATTCCAACCCGGCGGCATGCTGTTCCGCAAGCTCGATGGCTCCACCCCCTTTCGCATGCCGGGCACGGAGAAGAGCGTACACGGCAGGAGCTGGGCGATTCACGACGGCATCCTCGACGAGCCGTGGGACGACCTCTCCGTCAATAAAATCCTCGACGAACCGTGGGACGATATCAAGATTTACAAGTTGGTCGGCCAGCCTTCCGGCGTGAACACCTTCCCAGATAGATTGCAAAATAAAACATGGTGTTCCTAAAATAAATACCGTCGTCGCCCCCCCCCTTCCCTTGACGTCAGCCGCTCAACGCGGAACGAATCAAAACCAGACCCCGCAGAAAATCCCGTAATTCCAAACCGTTAACATTATAAAAATTATTTGATATGCTCAAACTTGACGGTTGACTCTTGCGTAAAGGTATATTAGGATTGCTTCCAGAAATGCGCTATCCGGCTCGTAATTTATTTTACTAAAATTATGTTTTGGGAGATTGACCATGGGAGTGCCGGAACTCAAGGACTCGCTGCTGGAGGCTCTGTGCCTCACCAACCGCCTTTTGAAGCTCTTCCTGGAAAAGAGGGACGCCAGGTATAGCGGAGCTTAGCGCTGGTTTGGCGCCAGTTTTTTGCGGTTAGACGAGGAGGGAGGTGTGACGTTGAAACCATATCCGACGCTCAATTTTGACCTGGGAGAGACGGCCGATCTGCTGCGGGAGACGGTCCAGGCCTTTGCCAGCTCCCAGATAGCACCGCGTGCAGCCGACATCGACCGCGAGAACCACTTCCCGATGGACCTCTGGCGCAAGATGGGTGAACTGGGGTTGCACGGCATCACCGTTTCCGAGGAGTACGGCGGTGCCGGCATGACCTACCTGGAGCACGTGGTGGCGATCGAGGAGATCAGCCGCGCCTCTGCCTCGGTCGGCCTGGCCTACGGCGCCCACTCCAACCTCTGCGTCAACCAGATTTACCGAAACGCGAGCCCGGAGCAGAAGCGCCGCTATCTCCCGAGGCTCATCACCGGCCAACATGTCGGAGCCCTCGCCATGAGCGAGGCCGGAGCCGGATCGGATGTGGTCAGCATGCGCCTGCGGGCCGACAGGAATGGAGACCGCTACATCCTGAACGGCACCAAGATGTGGATCACCAACGGACCCCACGCCGACACCCTGCTGGTCTATGCCAAAACCGACGTCAACGCCGGATCGAAGGGGATCACGGCCTTCCTGGTCGAGAAGGGGTTTCCCGGCTTCTCCACGTCCCAGAAGCTGGACAAACTCGGCATGCGCGGCTCCGACACCTGCGAGCTGGTGTTCGAGGAGTGCGAGGTCCCTGCGGAAAACGTGATGGGCAAGGTGGGCGACGGGGTCAAGATCCTGATGAGCGGCCTGAATTACGAGCGGGCGGTGCTGGCCGCCGGCCCCCTGGGGATCATGCGGGCCTGCCTGGACGTGGTGGTCCCTTACATCCATGAGCGCAGGCAGTTCGGCAAGGCGATCGGGGAGTTCCAGCTGATGCAGGGGAAGATCGCCGACATGTACAGCACCATGAACGCCTGCCGGGCCTACGTCTATGCGGTCGCCCGTGCCTGCAGCGGGAGGAACGCCATCCGCAAGGACGCCGCCGGCGCCATACTCTATGCGGCGGAGAAGGCGACCTGGATGGCGCTGGAGGCGATCCAGATACTGGGCGGCAACGGCTATATCAACGACTACCCGACCGGGCGGCTGCTGCGCGACGCCAAACTCTACGAGATCGGCGCCGGCACCAGCGAGATCCGGCGCATGCTGATCGGCAGGGAGTTGTTCAACGAGACGGCACCTTAAGGAGCATGATTGTGACGACGGCACCAGGGGGAGAGGCTAGCGACATGACAGTCCTCAAGAGCACGATAAAGAGCGGTTCGGAAGAGTTCGGCCGCAACGCGGCGCTGATGACGGCACTGGTGGCCGACCTGCGCGAGAAGGTGGCGCGCATCACCCTCGGCGGGGACGAAAAGGCCCGCAAGAAGCACCTGGAACGGGGCAAGCTGCTGCCGCGGGAGCGCATCCGCCAGTTGCTCGACGTCGGCTCCCCCTTTCTGGAATTGTCCCAGTTCGCCGCCTGGGGGATGTACGGCGCCGACATCCCGGCGGCCGGCATCATCACCGGCATCGGGCGGGTCAGGGGGCAGGAGTGCATGGTCGTCGTAAACGACGCCACGGTCAAGGGTGGAACCTATTACCCGCTCACGGTGAAGAAGCACCTGCGCGCCCAGGAGATCGCCCGCGAAAACAACCTCCCCTGCATCTACCTGGTGGATTCCGGTGGGGCCAACCTCCCCCAGCAGGACGAGGTATTTCCCGACCGGGACCACTTCGGTCGGATCTTCTACAACCAGGCCACGCTCTCCGGCAAGGGGATTCCCCAGATCGCCGTGGTGATGGGCTCCTGCACCGCCGGCGGCGCCTACGTGCCGGCGATGGCGGACGAGAGCATCATCGTGAAGAACCA
>DATCHY010000112.1:0-2624 GCA_036508065.1 Geomonas sp.
CGGAACAGATCATGTACCGGGAACTCGCCTTGGCACGGGCCAGTTTTCAGGGCGACACGTCCAAGATAGACCGGATCAAGGAGATGATGGAACAGTGGAAGCCGGTGCGCACCAGGACCGCCGAACTGGTCAGGCTGAACAGGGTGCCGGAGGCGATCGCGCACCACAAGAACTACGCCAGGGGCCTGGTCGCCAAGATCGATACCGAGGTGAACGAGGTGCTGAAATCCGCCATGGACCAGGCGCAAAGGTCCATCAAGGAATCGCAGGTAAACGAGCGCTGGACCTTCGCCATAACGGCGCTGCTGGTCGTAGTCGCGGCGCTTCTTGCGGCCGCCACGGCGCTCGTCATCACCGCGTCCATCGTCACGCCGCTCAAATCGGCGGTAGAGGCGGCAGACCGGCTCGCTTCCGGCGACCTCTCCGTCGAGATAGGGAGCGAGGCCAAGGACGAAATCGGGCAGCTGCTGCGCGCCATGGGGCAGATGGTACTGTCGCTTCGGCGCATGGGAGAGAACGCCAACCGGATAGCCCTGGGAGACCTGGAGGTGGAGGTCGTGCCGAACTCGGAACGGGACGTCTTCGGCGTCGCCATGCAGAACATGGTCGCCTCGCTCAAGCGGCTGGCCGCCAGCGCGGACCGGATCGCGGCCGGGGATCTCACCCTCGACGTGCTCCCCGCCTCCCCCAAGGACCAGCTCGGCAACTCCTTTGCTGCGATGGCGAAAAACCTGAGGGAACTGAACCTGGAGATCCGCGAGGTGGTGAACGTGCTCGGCTCCTCAACCGGCGAGATCATGACGACGGTGAGCGAACTCGCCTCGAGTTCGGCGCAGACAGCCACCTCGATCAGCGAGACCAACGCGACGGTCCAGGAGGTCCGGCAGACCACCGACCTGGCGTCGCAGAAGTCGAGGCAGGTCTATGAGAGCTCCCACAAATCGGTGCAGGTCGCCAAGACCGGGAGCGCATCGGTCGAGGAGGCCATCGGCGGCATGCGGGGGATCGACGAGCGGATGGAGTTCATCGCCGAGCGGATCGTCAACCTGAGCGAACAGAGCCAGGCGATCGGCGACATCATCGCCACGGTCAACGACCTGGCCGAGCAGTCGAACCTGCTCGCGGTGAACGCCGCCATAGAGGCAGCCAAGGCCGGGGAGCACGGCAAGGGGTTTGCCGTCGTCGCGCAGGAGGTGAAGAACCTGGCGACCCAGTCCAAGCAGGCGACCACCCAGGTGCGCAGCATCCTCGGCGTGATCCAGAAGGCAACCACCTCTGCTGTGCTGGCAACCGAGCAGGGGAGCAAGGCCGTGGAGGCGGGGGTCAAGCAGTCGAGCGCGGCAGGCGAGGCGATCCGCCTGCTCGCCGCCAGCATCGAGGAATCCTCCAGCGCCACCCTGCAGATCGTCACCTCCACCCAGGAACAGACGATCGGCATGGACCAGATCGCCATCGCGATCCAGAACATCAACCAGGCGAGCGGCCAGAACGTCGAGGGGTCGCGCCAGATCGAGATCGCGGCGCGCAGCCTCTACGAGCTGAACCAGAAGCTACAGCAGCTGGTGAGCCGGTACCGGGTGGCATGAGGGGCAACCTGAGGCGCCATAACGCCGGGAGCGCTCCCGGCTGCATTGCCCGGAAAGGCGGCAGCCGGCATGGGTGACAGCGAGGCATTACTGAAAGAGCTCCTGGAGACCTTCCGGCTCGAGGCGCAGGACCACCTCGGCGCGCTCTCCGCGCTCCTGGTCGCGCTGGAAAACGAGGACGGGCCCGCCGAGCGCAGGCAGCTGCTGGAGAGCATCTTCCGCCGCATGCACACGCTGAAGGGTGCGGCGCACGCGGTGAATCTCATCGATGTCGCCTGGAGTTGCCAGGAGCTGGAGAGCCTGCTCGCCGACCTGAAGCGCGGCGACGTCCCCCTGGACCTCGGCCTCTTCGACCGGCTCCATGCCGACATCGACGCCCTCTCGGCGCGCATCCTCGCGCCGCCGGGGAACGGCGCCCCCGAGGGGAAACCGGAGCCGGCGGGAGCCGGGCGGCCCGGCCCGGGCCCCCTCCCCTCCCGCGGCGCCCGCGTGCCGGAAGTAGCACCGCACGCCCAAGCCGCGGCCAAGGCGCACTCTCGGAGAAACGCCGAGGAAGAAGCCCGGAAGCCGCAGGCGGGCGGCTCCGATGCCAGCCGCCACGATGGTCAAGCCGAGAAGACACCGGCAGTCGAGACCGTCAGGGTTCCCACCCGGATGCTCGAATCGCTGCTGCTCCAGGCCGAGGAACTCGTCTCGGCAAGGCTGACGACTTCGGTGCTGGTCGAGGATCTGACCGCGATTGCCGCTGATCTGGCCGGGCGGTGCCATGCCCGCGAGCGGGCGCTCGAGCAGGCCCGCGCAGCAGTCAGGAAACCGGGATCGGAAGGGACCGCTTCGAGGCTCGCCGGCCTGGTCCAGGAGCTCTGCGAGTCCGAGCTGCGCACCGAGACACGCCTGCGGTCGCTGGAGAAGGGTGCCGAGCGGAGCCTGCGGGCGCTGCACGGCATGATCGATCCGCTGCTGGAGGATATGAAGAGACTGCACCTGCTCCCGTTCTCCACGCTCACCGACCCCTTCTCCAAGGTGATCCGCGACCTC
>DATCHY010000113.1:0-2745 GCA_036508065.1 Geomonas sp.
TAAATTAGCATAAATGTTGTTTGACGCTGCTACCTATTTATGTTAGCTTTTCAAGTAATTAATCGCGTCATCCCGCGGGATACCGTATCCCTTCAGGGGTGTCGCGTTTTTAAGTTTTTTGTGGCCTGCAATTCTGACCAAAACCACGGGTACCCCATGACCATGAAGTCTCTAGCGCTCCTGCTGCTGCTGTCGCTCCTCCCTGCCTGCGCCACAGAGCGCGCGTCCCTGCCGGAGCCCGCGCCCCCCGCGTCCGCAACCTCGACCCAGGCCCGCACCCTGTACTTCTTCGCCCTGGCACGACTGCGCGCCGGCGAGGGGGACCTGGAGGGCGCGCTCACCCTGCTCCGGAGCGCCATGGAAGCCGACCCCGCTTCCCCTTTCCTGCATACCGCGGCGGCGCAGGTCTACCTGCAGCAAAACCGCGGCGAGGAGGCGCTTGCCGAATGCCAGGCCGCGATCAAGATCGACCCGAACTTCCTGCAGGCGCAGCTCCTGGCCGGGAACATCCTGGTCACCCTGCAGCGCGAGAAGGATGCCGTACCCTACTTCAAGAAGGTGATGGAACTCGATCCGACCAAGGAGGAGGTCTACCTGCACGTGGCGATCTTCTACCTGAAGACCTTTGAATACGAGCAGGCCGTCAACACGCTGAAGGCGCTGGTGAAGGCGGTTCCCGAGTCGCCGCTCGGCTACTACTACCTCGCCAAGAGCTACGACCAGATGAAACTGCCGCGCGAGGCGCTCGGCTACTACAAGAAGGCGGTGGAGCTGAAACCCGACTTCGAGCAGGCGCTCATCGAGATGGGCATTTCCCAGGAGACCCAGGGGCTGATCGCCGACGCCATCGAGACCTACAAGGGCCTCCTTGAGGTGAACCCGGCCAACACCAACGTGGTCCAGCATCTGGCCCAGCTCTACATCCAGCAAAAGCGCCTGGACGACGCCCTCGCCCTGCTGCAGAAGGAGGGAGGGGACAGCCTGGAAAACTCGCGCAAGATCGGCCTGCTGCTCCTGGAGCTGGAGCGTTACGACGAGGCTGTGGCCGCCTTCGAGGAGATCCTCAAGACCGAGCCCGATGCGCACCAGGTCCGCTTCTACCTGGCGACCGCCTACGAGGAGATGGAGGAGACCGACGAGGCGCTGGCCGAGTTCTCCAAGATCCCGCGGGAATCCCCCTACTACCTGGACGCCTTGGGACACCGGGCCTACCTCTACCAGGAAAAAGGGGAGCCGGAAAAGGGGATAGCCCTTCTGAAGGACGAGATCCGGCAGCAACCGGACCGGGTGGAGCCCTACCTGCACCTGGCCGGTCTCTACGAGTCGATGGAGCGTTTACAGGACGGCATCGACGTGCTGAAGTCCGCGGGCGAGACGCTGCAGGCCGACCCGCGGGTGAGCTTCCGGCTCGGCATCCTCTACGACAAGGTCGGGAAAAAGGAGCTCTCGGTCGCCATGATGAAGCGGGTGCTGGCTGCCACCCCCAACGACGCCCAGGCCCTCAACTATCTCGGTTACACCTATGCGGAGATGGGGGTGAACCTCGATGAGGCTCTTTCCTACCTGAAGAAGGCGGTTTCGCTCAAGCCGGACGACGGCTTCATCCTGGACAGCCTGGGCTGGACCTTCTACAAGCTGAAGCGCTACGACGAGGCGATCTACCAGCTGGAGCGGGCGGTCGAGCTCTCCGACAACGACGCCACGGTCATCAACCACCTGGCCGATGCCTACTGCGCCGCCCGCAGCTTCAAGAAGGCGGTCCCCCTGTACAGGAAGCTGCAGAAGATGGAGCCCGAGCGCACCGATCTGGCCGAAAAGATCAAGCACTGCCGTCAGGAGAGCGGTGATAAATGAGGTTTTCCCTCCCGGTCGCCCTGTGCCTTCTCGCCCTGCAACTGGCGGGGTGCACCCGGGGTGCGCCCGAGCAGAAGGTGCTGCGCGTCAAGGGCGGCCCGCCCGCCTGCGGCGACTCGCTGGTCACCGGGAGCATCGGTGAGCCGTCCAACCTGATTCCCCTGCTATCCTCGGACTCCGCCTCCAGCGACATCGCCGGTATGGTCTACAACGGCCTGGTCCGTTACGACAAGAACCTGAAGCTGGAGGGGGATCTGGCCCGCTCCTGGGAGGTCTCCGCCGACGGCCTCAGCATCACCTTCAAGCTGCGCCCCGGCGTCAAGTGGCACGACGGCGCCGAGTTCACCTCCCGCGACGTGCTCTATACCTACCGGGTCACCGTGGACCCGAAGACCCCCACAGCCTATTCGGAAGATTTCAAGCAGGTGCAGCGCGCCGAGGCGCTCGACCCATATACCTTCCGGGTCAGCTACGCCAAGCCGTTCGCGCCGGCGCTCGCCTCCTGGGGCATGCCGATCCTCCCTGCCCATCTTCTGGAGGGGAAGGATATCACCAAGAGCCCGCTGTCCCGAAACCCCGTCGGCACCGGTCCGTTCGTCTTCAAGCAGTGGATACCAGGGCAGAAGGTCGTGCTGGACGCCAACCCCGGCTACTACGAGGGGAAACCGTACCTGGCCCGCTACATCTACCGGATCATCCCGGACAGCTCCACCATGTACATGGAGCTCAAGGCCGGCGGCATCGACATGATGGGGCTCTCCCCGGTGCAGTACCAGCGCCAGACCGACACCCGGGAGTTCCTTGAGCGTTTCAACAAGTTCCGCTACCCGGCCTCCGCCTACAGCTATCTCGGCTACAACCTGCGCCTGCCGCTCTTTCAGGATCGCAGGG
>DATCHY010000114.1:0-3529 GCA_036508065.1 Geomonas sp.
GACAATCGGCACGCAGATGAACGACTTGACCCCCAGAGCCGTGAAAAAGGCGAAGTTGCCGGAGTCGGCCAGGGGAGCGACCTCGGCGATATCGTTCACCAACAGGGACTTTTGCCCGGTAAAGCAGCGGACGAACATCCCTTGAGTGCCGTCCCCGGCGAGCGGGTGTTCCAGCAGCTCAAGGGTCCGCTCATCCTGCGAGTTGAAACCGAAACAACTCCTGAGCACCAGGGCGCTCCGGTCGGGGTTGGCAAGCAGCAGGATGCCGCGGCCGTAGTCCAGCCTCTTGCGCAGCACCTGGTTCACGCTGGCAAGGATATCGTCCAGATCGGTCCTGCTGGAGATGACCTCCCCGATCTCGTTGATCATCAGGGCCGAGTCGTAGTTCCGCTTGATCTGCACCAAAAGCTTCTCGCTTGAGTCGCGCACCCCCCCCAGGGAGGTGATGAGCGACTTGCGCTCGGCCCGCTGGACCCCGACCACGAGCAGCAGGTAAATGAGCACCATGCCCAGGAAAAGGGCGCCAAGAAGCGTATTCTGGGTGATGCAGGCGGCAAAAATCGCGATGGGAAGCAGCAGAAAAAAGGAAAGCCGACGCACCAGAACCAGGCGGGAGGCGGGAGGCTCCCAGCAGACCAGGTATCGGCACACCTTGGCACCCTGGAATACGCACTCCGCATGGCGTATCTCCGGGAAATCGTAGCCGAACATCAGGAACATCGCCTCGAGAAAGCCGATACGGTTTTCGCACTGGAAGGGGCTCTCGGTTACCCCTTCCTCAAAGTTGAAGGTCACTTCCATTTCGCGGGGCCCGAGCTTGCGCGCGGCGTAGGTCGAGGAGCGGGTGAAGTTGGCGGCAACCCTGTTGCCCATGATGAGCAGGTATTCGGGACCGGCAAGAGCCAGCAGGAACTCGCGCAGCAAACCGAGGGAATCGGGGGATGCCACGTAGCGCCCGGCCTCACGGGCGATGCTGGGGTTGCCGCTTAACTGTACCAGTTTGTCATGGAAGAGATTGGTCTGCCTCTGGGTGAACCAGTGCCCCTGGTCGGCGATCTCGAACTCTTTCATCCCGGCGTGGCTCAGGAGTTCCGGGATACTCACGTGCGGGTATCTCTTCTTCAAGAGTTTCAGGTAAGAGTCGAAGATCCGACTGTTGTATAGGGGGGTGTCGGGCGACACGATTGCCATGGGAGCTCCGGATCGAAAAGCAGAAACTTGATTCTACTGGGGTTGCTCCGTTAAATCAACGATTTTATCAGGCATTGCCTGTGTAGCACCGTAAAAAAGAGATCCGGTAGGAGGATCCAGAAGGAGTACCTGCCATTAACTATGTCTTGCCGAATACGGCGAATTAGTGTATTGGATTACATTATAATATGCTCAGTCTGACCCGCGTCGGGGTTGGCAGCCGGATCCCGCGACGGCCGGGCTCTTTCCGGCCGCCCTTAAATCGCGCATGAAACCTTGCTGTCCGAGGGGTCCCTCCCGAGCTATCCCCGGTCCGACCTGCTACGACCGCCCCCGAAGGTTTTTTTTTATTAATTGGCAGCTGCCGCCAATCCGTTTCCTGGAGCGAGCGATCTGTGGAAGAAGAACTCGACATAAAGCAGCTTGAGGATCTGTTGGCGGCGTTGCAGAATTCTGCATCCCTGGCCCCTTACAACCTGGCGCTGTACCGCAGGCAAGGCGGCGAAGCCACCGATCCGGCTAGCTTTCAAAGCTGCTGCTCGCGGGTCCAGGACCCGGTCAGCAACGAGGTAGCGCGGCATTTTTTCGCCAGGGAACTGGACAGCCTCTTCAGTGAGGGGACCCCCGCGGTCCGCCGTTACGGAGGCGCCTTCTTCGGCTTCGTGGTCCCCTTTTCCCGCAGCGGATTCGATTTCTGCCTGGTCGGAGACGGTGTCAGGGACCAAGCGATCGATCTCTGGCAGCTCGCCGCGCTGTCGCGCCGGGAAGGCGCCGACATCTTTTCGCTGTTTCCTCACGTGGAAACGCTCTGCACCGCTACAGTTTCGGAGGTGGAAAAGGTTGCCCGGGAGGTCGCCCGGGAGATAGGCCGGGGCACTTCCTGGTGTCACCCGGCCCGCAGCGACTGCGACGGTGCCGAGCGCACCGATACGCGGCTCGCCGAGGTGGCACACTTCCTGGAGCAGGTGGACCGGGCCGGGACCTTGACCGAAACGGTAGCCATCTGCAGCGAGATGATCGGGGCGCTGGTCGATCCACCGAAGTTCGCCATCGCCCTGCGCCAGGGTAACGGCACCTCGTACGCGGTCTCCGGTATCTGGGGGCTCCCCGACGAACTGGGTAGCATCCCCGCCGAGGCGATCGGCAGTTTCCTGGCACCGGACAAGGTGAAAAAGACGGTGCTGTTCGACGCCGGCATGCGGGAGGTCCTTCCCGCGCTGCAGGCGAGCCTGGCCACCTGCTTCCCGCTGGAATCCCAGGGCGAGAGGCTCGGTTTCATCGCCCTTTTCGACACCGAGCTCAAGATTTCCGACCTGCTGGTCGTTTCGATTCTGGCGCACAGCGTGGCCTCCCGGATGACGCGGATACTGAAGGATGCGGAACAGGTGCAGGCAAGTTCCCTGTCCGGGCGGCTCATGTCGCTCACCCAGACCCTCCTTCATGTCGACACCAAGGATGAGCTCTACAAGACGATACTGGAGATTGCCGCCGACCTGCTGCACGCATCCAAGGGCTCGATCATGCTGATCGACAAGAACGGCGAGACCATGAACATCGTCTTCACCAAGGGGATGACCCTGCACATCGCCCAGTGCCTGCCGATGAAGGTTGGCAAGGGGATAGCCGGCTGGGTCGCGCAAACCGGCGAGCCGCTGCTCGTCGACGACGTGGAAACAGACAGCCGGACCGCCATGGCGAACCGCCCCCGCTTCAAATCCAAGGCGCTGATCTGCATCCCCCTGAAGCTCAAGAAGAAGATCATCGGCGTGCTGAACCTCTCGGACAAGAAGGACCTCGCCCCTTTCACCGGTGCCGACCTGCAGCTTCTGACCTCCTTCGCCAACCTCGCCTCGCTGATGATAGAGCGCACCCTCGTGCTGGAGGAGTCGGTCCGTTTCGAACAGCTCTCGGTGACCGACTCGCTGACCGGCCTCTATAACCGGCGCTTCCTGAAGAGCCGCACTGAGGAGGAGTTGAGCCGGAGCATCCGCCAGGGGCTGGACCTGTCCATACTTTTCATCGACCTCGATTTCTTCAAGAGCTACAACGACGTCTGCGGGCATCTCGCCGGCGACGACGCGCTCAAGAAAACGGCGGACATCATCCAGGCCTCGCTGCGCGAGATGGACATGGTGGCCCGTTATGGAGGCGAGGAATTCTGCGCCCTGCTCCCCGGCACCTCGAAAACGGAGGCACTGATCGTCGCCGAGCGGATCAGGTCCGAGATCGAAAACGAGAGGTTCCCCGGCGAACAGACGAGCCCCCTCGGGACGCTGACCGCGAGTGTCGGTGTCGCCTCGTTCCCCGAGGACGGCCGCACCTTCACCGCACTGGTGCA
>DATCHY010000115.1:0-6517 GCA_036508065.1 Geomonas sp.
CGGCGCCCCGGGGCAAGCCTGAAGCTCGTCTCGCCGACGGAGTAAGGGGGGAAGTTGTAATGCAGGAGGAACTTCTTCCTGGAGTCGCCGTAGAGCGAGTCGATGCGCTGCTCGTCGACGGAGGTGCCGAGCGTTGCGGCCACGATGGACTGGGTCTCGCCGCGGGTAAAGAGTGCCGAGCCGTGTGCGCGCGGCAGGAGACCTACCTCGGTGGCGATGGCGCGGATGGTCTTGGTGTCGCGGCCGTCGATCCTTTCGCCGTCCTTAAGGATGTGCTCGCGTACCAGGTCGTACTCGAGGTCCTCGATGAACGCCTTGATTTCCTTCTCGGCCCCTTCGAACTCGGGAACCAGCGCCGTGATGGCCTCGCCCCTGATGGTGGAAATGGCGTCGTGGCGCTCCATCTTGGTCCTGATGCGGACCGCCTGCTTCATCCCTTCGTAGGCCAGAGCGGAGACACGCGCCTTGAGAACGGTGTTGACAACCGGCAGGACGTTTTCGCGCTTGGCAACGCCGGCCTTGGCTGCCAGTGCTTCCTGGGCGGCAAGGATCGGCTGGACAGCCTTGTGGCCGAAGAAGATCGCCTCGAGGAGCTCGTCCTCCTGGACTTCGCTGGCGCTCCCCTCTACCATCAGGATGGCGTCCTTGCTGGCGGCGATGACGATCTCGAGGTCGCTTTTCTCCAGCTCGTCAGCGGTCGGGTTGGCGATGAAGACGCCGTCCACGCGGCCGACCTTGATCCCGGCGATGGGGCCGGCGAACGGCACGTCGGAAACCATGAGGGCCGCCGAGGCGCCGATCATGGCAAGGATGGCCGGATCGTTGTCGCGGTCAGCCGAGACCACGGTCGCCATGACCTGGGTGTCGTTCATGAAGTTTTCCGGGAACAGCGGCCGGATCGGACGGTCGATGAGGCGGCAGGTGAGGGTCTCGTTGTCCGAAGGACGCCCCTCGCGCTTGAAGAAGCTGCCGGGAATCCTGCCGCCGGCGTACGCCTTCTCCTGGTAGTTGACGGTGAGCGGGAAGAAGCCCTGCCCTTCCTTGGCGGTCTTCATGGCGACGGCGGTGACCAGCACCATGGTGTCGCCGCTCGTGATCATGACGGCGCCGCTCGCCTGCTTGGCGATCTTGCCTGTCGAAATGGTAATGGTCTTGCCGCAGCATTCTGCCTGTACTGTATGTTCCATCTGTTCGGCCTCCTGATTTGCTACTGGTTGGTGTTGGGGCCGCCGAGAAAAAAGCCTTGCAGGCGCGCCGGAGCGGGCTCGCAGAGCAGTTTTATCCACGCCCCCAACAAAGAAAAGGGCACAAGGCCCTTACATGAGGAAAGAGGAAAGGCAATATACCCGGAGAGGTATACTGCCCTTTTTTATTACCTTCTGATACCGAGTTTCGCTATGATGGACTTGTATCTTTCCACGTCCTTCTTCTTCAGGTAATCAAGCAGACCCCTTCTCTGGCCGACTATCTTCAGCAGCCCGCGACGGCTGTGATGGTCTTTCTTGTGAGTTTTGAAGTGCTCAGTCAGGTAAGTGATGCGCTCTGACAGAAGTGCAATCTGTACTTCAGGTGAGCCTGTGTCCGTGTCATGCAACTTGTGAGCATTGACGATTTCCTGCTTCTTTTCCGTAACCAACATGTAATTTCTCCCCCTTCACCATCTAGTTATATTTCCTGCCCGCGCCGAGGTCAAGCCGCGGCAGGTTTGCCATCACGAACTTTTATCATAAAAGCCGTTACGTGTAAAGGATAATACTAGTTGAACACCCTGGACAATCGCAGCCCTCTGACATTGTCGTAGCGCGCCACTGCGGCACATCGCCCCGCCACAAAGAGTCGCACCTGCTCGTCCGGCACCAGAAGTGAGAGTGCCGACTCCGGGAGCTCCAGTGCGCCGGGCGCCACGCCGTTGGCGAGCTTTCTCCCCCCCTCGGGCGTCAGGTCCAGCCTTTTCAGGTGGGCGAGCGCCCGGTCCAGCGGGAAGATCAGGGCAGCGGGATCCGCGCAGGCGCGAAGCGTATCGATGCTGATCGCCTCGGCCTCCAGGAACAGGCCGCTCTGGGTGCGCCGCAGTTCCAGCAGATGGGCGCCGCAGCCGAGCGCCTCGCCAAGGTCGTAAGCGAGCGTGCGGACGTAGGTGCCGCGCGAGCAGCGCACCGTGAAGGCCGCCTCGGGAAGCCTGATCCAGTCGAAGCTGATCGAGTAGATCTCCACTTCGCGCGGCTCCCGCTCGACCTCTACCCCCTGGCGCGCCAGCTTGTAGAGCGGCACGCCGCCCTGCTTCAGGGCCGAGAACATGGGCGGCAGCTGGGAAAGCTTGCCGGTGAACTGGGGCAGCAGCCGCTCCAGGTCGTCCGCGCAGAGAGCGGACCAGTCGCGCTCGCAGGTTACGCGCCCGGTCAGGTCCTGGGTGTCGGTGGTGATCCCCAGCCGAAGGACCGCCCGGTACTCCTTCACCGACTCGTCCAGGAACTGGATGGACTTGGTCCCCTCGCCCACAGCTACCGGGAGCACGCCGGTGGCGAAAGGGTCGAGCGTGCCGGTGTGGCCCACCTTCTTCTGCCCGATGGCGCGCCGAACCATGGCGACGATGTCGTGTGAGGTGACGCCGGCCTGCTTGTCTATTACGAAAAATCCATCGAGCATCAGCGGCTTTTCTCCAGTTGGTCGAACACCAGGGCCTTCACCTCGGCGAGGCTCCCCTTGATGTTGCAGCCGGCGGCGTTGCGGTGCCCGCCGCCGCCGAAGCGGGCGGAGATGGCCGAGACGTCGACCTTCCCCTTGCTCCGGAAGCCGACCTTGAACTCCCCTTCCCTCAGCTCGCGGAAGAAGAGCGCCACCTGGACGCCGCGGATCTTCCTGGGGAAGTTTATGAAGCCGTCGGTCAGCTCGGCGCAGCCGCCGGTCTGCCGGTACATTTCCTGGGTCACGGTGATGGAGGCGTACTCGCCGCTAGGTGAAATGGTGAGATCGGTGAGCGCCAGGGCCAGCAGGGTGATCTTCTCCCTGGGCTCGCTCTCGTAGAGGTTTTCTGATACGTCCCACGGTTTCACGCCGCAGGCGATCATCTCGCCCGCGATGGCGAAAGACTCGGGATTTGCGTTGGAGTAGTGGAAGCTCCCGGTGTCGCTCAGTACCGCCGTGTAGATGCAGAGCGCGGTGGGGAAATCCACCTGGTCGCCGCGGGCCTTGATGATCCGGTAGATGAGGGCAGCAGTGGCGCAGGCCTTGGGGTCGATCAGGTTATGCAGGCCGAAATTCTCGCACCCCAGGTGGTGGTCGATGTTGATCAGCCGCGCGATGCGGCTGCTTGAGGTGATGGCCTTGCCGGCCCTGCGGAACTCGCCCACGTCTAGCACGAAGCAGACATCGAAGTCCCGGTCCGGCAGCTCCTGCAGCACCCGGTCGGCCATCGGGAGGAAGGCGCAGTTCTCGGGGACCGGATCGCACAGGTAGACCGTGACGTCCTTGCCCAGAGCAGTCAGGTAATTGGCAAGAGCCAGGGAGGATCCGACGGCGTCGGCGTCCGGCCCTTCATGGCTCGTGATCAAAAAGGAAGAGTTGCGCTCAATCTCGCCCAGTATCTCAGGTATTATCGCCGTCATCCTTAACGCCTATCTCCTTCGGGTTATCGAGTTCATCCTTTACGTTGATTTCCTTCAGGATCGACTCGATGTGATAGCCGTACTCCACGGAGGTGTCGTACTTGAAGTGGATGTCAGGTGTGAAGCGCATCTTGAGCGCCTGCCCCATCTCCTTCTTGATGAAGCCGCGGGCGGAGTTGAGTCCGGCCTCGGTCGCCTTCTTCTCCTCGTCGCTCCCTATTACGGTGAAGTACACGGTGGACTGCCGCATGTCGGTGGTCACCTTCACGCCGGTGATGGTGACGAAGCCTATGCGCGGGTCCTTGAGACCCTTGATGAGCAGCTCGGAGACGATCTTGTGAATCGCTTCGGCGACCTTGTCTGAACGTTTTACCATATCTAGTTTGAACTCTCTATTGTTTTATGTGTGTGCAGGGTATCGGGGCATCTGCGTGCAGGGATCTTGTAGCGCCCCTTTTCTGCCGACCCTGCCGATGGGCGTGGCCAAAATGGAAAACAGGGCGAACACAAGGTTCGCCCCTACGGGACTGCGGGAAAGCAGCTAAGGTATGGAGGCAAAGCCCTGCCCCTCCCTTTTGCAAAGGAGGGGCAGATTGCTATGCCGCGTTGTTACAGCTTGCCGGCGAACTTCTCCATCTCGAAGCACTCGATGATGTCGCCGAGCTTGATGTCGTTGTAGTTCTCGAGGGAGATGCCGCACTCGTAGCCGGCCGCCACATCCTTCACGTCGTCCTTGAAACGACGCAGGCTGGAGAGTTTCCCCTCGAAGACGACCACGTTGTCGCGCAGCAGGCGGACCTGGGCGTTTCTGACGATCTTGCCGTCGGTGACGTAGGAACCGGCCACCATGCCGTGCTTGGGTACCGAGAAGGTCTCCCTGATCTCGGCGCGGCCCAGGAACTTCTCCTTGAAGGTCGGCTCCAGGAGCCCTTCCATCGCCTTCTTGATGTCGTCGACCGCATCGTAGATGATGTTGTAGAGACGAAGGTCGACCCCTTCCTTCTCCGCGAGCGCCGCGGCCTTCACCTCGGGGCGCACGTTGAAGCCGAGGATGATGGCGTTGCTGGCGCTGGCCAGGTTCACGTCGGTCTCGGTGATGGCGCCGACCGAGGCGTGCAGCACGTTGAGCCTGATGGCCGCGGTGGTGAGCTTTCTGAGCGACTCGGCCACAGCCTCCACGGACCCCTGCACGTCGCCCTTGAGGATGACGTTCAGGTCCTTCACCTCGCCCTTCTGGATCTTCTCGTAGAGCTGCTCCAGCGAGAGCTTGGTGTGCTTGGCGAGTTCCGTCTCGCGCATCTTGATCTGGCGGTGGGTCGCGATCTCCTTGGCCTGCTTCTCGTCGGCCATGGCCACGAAGGTGTCGCCCGCGTCGGGGACCCCGGTGAAGCCGATCACCTCGACAGGCATGGCCGGCCCTGCCGCAAGAACCTTCTCACCACGGTCGTTCTGCATGGCTCGGACGCGGCCGTAGTGGACGCCGGCGACGAAGTAGTCGCCACCCTTGAGGGTTCCTTCCTGGACCAGGACCGTTGCCACCGGGCCGCGCCCCTTGTCCAGCTTCGCCTCCACGATGGTGCCGCGGGCGGCCTTGTCCGGGTTCGCCTTCAGTTCCAGGATGTCTGCCTGCAGCAGGACCATCTCCAGGAGCGACTCGAGGTTGGTCCGCTTCTTGGCGGAAACCTCGACGAAGATGGTCTCGCCACCCCACTCCTCGGAAACCATGCCGAACTCCATGAGTTCCTGCTTCACCTTGCCCGGGCTTGCGTCCGGCTTGTCTATCTTGTTGATGGCGACGATGATCGGTACGCCGGCTGCCTTCGAGTGATTGATCGCCTCGCGGGTCTGCGGCATGACGCCATCGTCCGCCGCGACGACCAGGATGACGATGTCGGTCACCTTGGCGCCCCTGGCGCGCATTGCGGTGAACGCCTCGTGGCCCGGGGTGTCGAGGAAGGTGATCTTGCGACCGTTCAGCTCGACGTCGTAGGCTCCGATGTGCTGGGTGATGCCGCCCGCCTCGCCTGCTATCACGTTCGCCTGGCGGATCGCATCCAGGAGCGAGGTCTTGCCGTGGTCGACGTGCCCCATGATGGTGACGACCGGCGGCCTCTTGATGAGGGATTCCGGAGCGTCCGGCTCGGCCTCAAGCATCTCGTCCACGTCGAGTGCCACGTTCTCTATCTCGTAACCGAAGTCGGTGGCGAGGAGGGTAGCGGTATCGAAGTCGAGCGGATGGTTGATGGTCGCCATCACTCCCATCTTCATGAGGGCCCGGATCAGGTCGGTCGCCTTGATCCCCATCCGCTTGGCGAGCTCGCCCACGGTGATGGACTCGGTGATCTTGATGATCCTCTTGATCGCCTTCGGTACGGTGATCTCGGTCTTCTTGCCGATCTGGACCTTCTCGACGAAGCGCTTCTTCCCTTTTCCGGAACGGGGACCCGGCTCGAAGACGCGCTCGCGCTTGTCGGAATCGGGTTTATGGAAAACCTCCTTCTTCTTGACGACGGGGGCTCCCTTCTTTCCGGCCTTGGCAAAGTCGGTTGCCGGGGCTGGCATCGCCTTCCTACCCTTCCTGCGCTCTTCGGCGAGCGCCGCGGGATCGACCGGTGCCAGCGGTGCCGGACGCTCGGGACCGCGGGACGGCCCTGACGGCCTCTGGCCGGGTGCGGGTCTCTCTCCGGGACGCGGGGCGCCTGCCGGACGGGGTGCTCCCGGACGCGGTGCCGGGCGCTCGGTGCCGGGGCGCTCGACGCCGCGCGGCATTCCCGGGCGGGGTGCCGGACGTTCGCCGGGGGCGGTACGCTGGTATTCCCTGCGCTCGGGGCGCGGAGTCGGTAACGGGATCTCCACTCTGCCGAGGATCCTGGCCCGTGTAGGCGTGGCCCTTTCCGGTTCCGCCGCGACCT